>CAYYSO010000096.1:0-9304 GCA_964474415.1 uncultured Methylomarinum sp.
ATCCAGATACGCCGCTTTTTTTCAACCCTCAAACACCAGATTCAGTTATAACTCAAAATGGTATGGATCATGACTAGATCAAAATTTTTTTTATTAGCGTTATTTGTTATCTTTTTAAACGGTTGCGTTAATTTAGATGCCGTTGGAAGGTTTGCGGATGGGGCAAGTATGTTGTCTCAAGCTTCCGCCGCGTTTTATACTTCTGAGTTGGAAACAGATAGAAAATTAGCGGGGTTGACTGTTGATCTTGGTGACCCAGTTGCTTCAGATCGGTCGTCTTGGCTTACAGTGATTAAAGGTAAGAATCTGATGGCTGAAGCCCGCAGAAATAAAGCCGCTGTTATGGCTCTTGCCGATTATGCCGATAGTCTTAAATATATCGCTTTTTTTGATAATGATGAAGCAATTGAAGATTCAGCTGAAAATTTAAGTAGTAATCTTAGTAGTCTTGGTAAACAGCTGGATATCAGTGCTGATCCGAATGAATCTGCATTAGCTCAAGCTATTATACAACTTGCTAATTTATATACGGGTGTTAAAACCAGAGCTGTAATTCGGGAGAAAGTAAAGCTGGCTCATCCTTATGTAACAACCATTATCCAGACTATGATTAAAGATATTGAACGGCAGCAAGTTCGTTTTGCTATTGCCCGCTTGAACGCTAATATTAATCGGGAAAGATGGTTTAATGCATTTACACGAGATTATCAATCAGGCGCATTATCGGCATCGCAAAAATCTTTAGTTTCTATTGCAGCCGCCAGGCTGGTGGAAGATGAACTAAAAGAACAATTGTCTGAATATTCCACTCGTCAGTTTTTGCAACAGTTAGAAAAAACTGCAGTCAGTTGCCTGGCAGCGCATAAAGCTATCCAGGATGTGGATATAAAAGAAAATGCAAAAGAACTGGTAGAATTTATTGAAGATGCCCGTAATCTTGTCGTTGCTGTTCAGGATATAAATTAACCGGAGTAAAGAATGTTAACTACAGAGGAAATTCTTGATCTATTGTCTACTGTAATTCTGGATCTAGGCGCTATCCGTGTGCAAACAGTCGATGCAATAGACCGGGCTGCTATCAATAATCAAATCATGGCATTGACTAAGTTGTGGCGTAAGATTGATGATCTCAGGGCATCTGAACCCAGAGATGACCTTGCTGATGCTAAAGCATCGCTGCAAGGAATTAGTAAGGAATTAAAAAAAGAAAAGCAGAAACTGGAAAATGTAGCAAAAGTAATCTACAAGGCGGCACAGGCAATTGCTATAGCAGAAAAGGTAGTGAAATTAGTAGCTTGATTTTCCGAGGGTCGGATTTTTTTGAAGCCTTTCAGAAAATTTATACTCTATGCGGGTATGTTTTCACACAGTTACCACTTCCTGTTTACGCCAAGTAACTACATTCATGCAGTATCGGATAAAATGGCCGATTAGAAAGCCGAATATATTTCCACAATTTTTCCATGTTTCAGGTATTGTGTTTCCTGAAAAAATCATCTTTATATCCTTAACTGACGTAAAAAGATAGTTCCTTAGTCCACCCAATTGATCTGTAAGAATAAGTATTTGTGTTTGCCGGGTTCCGGAATATTTTCCTCAAAAATAGGTAATAATCATGAGATTCCATAATAATTTTTATTTGTACTTGATTTTTCCTGTCTTTATTCTTATTACGGGTTGTGCACCCGATTATATATACCGCAGTCAATACAGCAAATGTGTACTAACAGCGGAACAATCATGTGAATCGAATTCCATACAAATTCATAATCCGGGTGCAGATTCCGAGTATCAACTGTATTTTGTTGAAATTGATGACCAGGGACAAATACGTGATCGTAAACAAATGACTGCCTTGTTCAATCAATTATATGATTTATCAGCTTTTAATAGTGTATTGATCAATGTTTTTGTGCATGGTTGGCATCATAATGCTGCGCCTGGAGACACTAATATTGATGGCTTCAAGAAAAATCTCAGTAAACTGAGTTTGATTGAACATCAATTAAGTCAACGTAAGAAGCTCAAACCAAGGAAGGTCGTTGGGATTTATGTGGGGTGGCGGGGGGAATCCATAGATTTTCCTGGTCTGAGATATTTAACGTTTTGGGATCGGAAAAATACGGCGGAAGATGTCGGTTATCTTGGTATTTCTGAATTATTGTTAAAACTTGAGGAAATTACCCATGCAAAAAATACACCCCAGCCAAAGCTCAAAAGTCGTTTGGTGGTGATAGGGCATAGTTTTGGTGGCGCTGTCGTTTATAATGCTACTTCGCAAATACTGATCAGTCGATTTATAAACAGCAAACCAGGGAAAAACTATGTGGATGCAGTGCAAGGTTTTGGTGATCTGGTGGTTTTACTTAATCCGGCTTTTGAGGCAATACAATTTTCCCCATTATATGATTTGGCACAATCGCGTTGCAGTTATTTGGGTTCCAATCGACCACGTTTAGCTATTCTGACATCTGAAACAGATTATGCAACTAAATATGCTTTCTGGGCTGGAAGAATTTTTTCTACGATACTGGAAAAACACAATACTGTCGAAAGAGAAGAATGTAAGGGCAGAGGTAAATTAATATTGGAAGAAGGTGAGGCTGATCGCACTACAGTAGGTCATTTTCGACCTTTAATAACGCATACGTTAACACTTGCAGAAGCCAATGAGAATACGCAACATGTAGCTCTGGAACAATTGTTAATGATTTGGAATAAACAGAAGGAAGGGAAGATGTTGCAATATGGGCAAACGGTGTTGACTAATTTGGGGAAAACAGCGTTAAACAGTCCTTATTTAAACATTCAAGTAAGCAAAGAAATTATGAACGGGCATAATGATATTTTTGGAAATGATTTGATGGAATTTATTCGTATGTTAATTGTTTTGTCAACCAATGAATGATTTGTATAATCTGAAAGGTTTAAAATTTGGCTATAGGATGTCATTTGCAATAAACCTTTCCGGATGATAATCATTGACGGGTGATGTCTCTTATATTAGGCAGTTGTTGTTTAAATTAATTTCATAATCAAAACTGGGGCGGTAAGTAACTAATGAATGAAATATCGTAACTACTCAGCGTATATATGTATTTAATATCAGTTACTTACTCCAGAAGATGCCACGAATACATCCATGTAGGCTTGAATGTGACATCCATGTCACATACACTTCTTCCGCAAGCAACTGATATTAAATACTTTTCGTTCAATTAATGACGCTGAGTAGTTACGAAATATCAACAATATTCAAAAGAATTTAAAGAAGTCAATGTTTATGGCGGCTTATTGAGTTAAGGTGAAATTATCGTTAGAATTAAAAGCCTTAGCTATAAATGTTGTAGGAATGGAATGAGCGAAGAAAGAATTATAGAATTGGAGATCAAAGCCGCTTATCAGGAAGAATTGATAGACAGCTTGAATATCGCTGTTGCCAGACAGCAAGAACAAATAGGTAAATTGGAAGAGACCTGTAAGTTATTGCATGACAAAATAAAAAACCTATCAGATTCTAATCCGGTGATGGGGCAGTTTGACGAAATTCCGCCGCATTATTAGTCCTAAGGTGATGGTCTTCACAATTATTAAAAATTAGTAACTTATAGTTGTTTTTTAAATTAAAATATTAAACATTACTTGGTCTTGATAAGAATAAGAGGGTATATGGAAACTGTATTAATTGATGGTAAATTGTATAGCGAGCAGGATATCGTTAAGGAAAAACAGGAATATATTCGTCTGGAGTCGGTTGATTTGTGTTTTGCTTTACAGGCGTTGATACAGGATAAATCTGCATTGGTCAGAACGGCAGTTGCTCGTAAGAAAGTAGGACATGAACAATTGGTCTACGATGAAAACTGGCGAGTGCGGGCTACCGTGGCAAAATATTGTGATGATGAGCGATTACTGGATATATTAAAAAATGACAACAATGAATTTGTTCGGTTTATAGTCGTCAAACGTGGCTATGATTTGGAACAGTTTATTCATGATGTTGATGAGGAAATTGCCTCGATTGCCCGTTATGGCATACAGAATAGAAAAGTAGCGGCTTAAATATAATTTAATTACCCCGTGTGACTTGGCTGAACAATCCAAAAAATTGATCGTTCAGCCGCTTCATTGTATTTATGGCAGATAGTCATTCTCCAGCAGCTTTGCATGTGCTGCGGCTAATCTGGCTACGGGGATACGTGGCGCTGAACAGGACACATAATTCAGCCCGATGTGATGACAAAAACGGATTGATTGCGGATGACCACCTTGTTCGCCGCAAATACCAATGCGTATATCCGGGCGTGTTTGACGAGCCAGGTCGACTGTAATTTTCATTAGGTTGCCAACGCCTTTAACATCCAGAATTTCAAAAGGATTGTCTTGCAACAGTCCTGATTCATTATATAAAGGCAGAAATTTATTTTCCGCATCTTCCCGTGAAAATGAAAAAGTCGCTTGTGTCAGATCATTGGTGCCGAATGATAAAAACTGGGCATACTGGGCAAGATCTCCCGCACGAGTGCAGGCCCTGACAGTTTCCACCATGGAACCGAATTTAAAGTCGAGTTTAATTCGATAATGTTCTTCCACTTCCTGCTGAACCTGATCAACAATTTCTTTAACTTTTTTGAGTTCCTGAGAGGTAATGACTTGCGGTACCATAATTTCAGGCTGTATTGGAATTCGTTGTTTTGTACATAATGCGGCGGCTTCCAGTATGGAACGGATTTGCATGCGATAGATTTCCGGATAGCTCATGCCCAAACGTACCCCCCGGTGACCTAACATAGGATTCACCTCGTAAAGTTCACGGACTTTTTTGAGCATTAATTGTTTTTTGGCAATGGCATCATTAACCACTTCATCGGTCAGGTCATCAAAAGGTGGAGGCAGTGATTCGTGTGATCCCAACATGTTTAATGTGACTTTTTGCCCTTTGATCATTTTGCTATAAAGCTGCAATGCTTCAATTTCTTCAAGCAGTTGTTGCTCGCTGGGCAAGAACTCATGCATGGGAGGGTCAAGCAGACGAACGGTGACGGAATTTGGGGACATCGTTGCAAACAATTGCTGAAAATCATCGCGTTGAATTGGAAACAGCTTTGCCAACGCCATTTCCCTGGCTTCCACGCTATTGGCGATAATCATATCAATCACCAGTGGCAAGCGCTCGGAAGCATTAAACATCCGTTCTGTACGACATAAACCGATACCTGCCGCACCATAGCTGGCGGCCAATTTTGCACCATCCGGAGTATCGGCATTAGCATGTACTTTTAGCTCGGCAATATTGTCGGCCCAGCTTAGCAGCGTTTGTAATTCATTAGAAAAAGAGGGCGCAATGGTAGGTATTCGGCCTAGATAAATATTACCGCTACTGCCATCTATAGTCATTAAATCACCTTCCCGGATATGTACATCACCGACAATAGCCAGGCGCATTTTGACATCAACGGCAATGTCTTCAGCACCGGCTACACAAGCTTTACCCATTCCACGAGCTACAACAGCTGCATGAGAGGTTTTACCGCCGCGGCTGGTCAGAATACCCTGAGCGGCGAAAAAGCCATGAATATCTTCCGGTTTGGTTTCTTCACGAACCAGGATAACTTTTTCACCGAGCTGACCCAGACGCGCCGCCGTGTCTGCATCGAATACGCATTTACCATAGGCGGCGCCTGGTGAAGCAGGTAAACCCTGTGCTAAGGGTGGATTATTGTGATCAGGCGCTAGTTGTGGATGCAGTAATTGCTCCAGTAATTCCGGATCAATACGTAATAGCGCCTGTTCCTTGCTGATCAGACCTTCTGCCACCATTTCCACCGAAGTTCGAACCATAGCCACTGCATTCATTTTGCCGTTGCGGGTTTGCAGGCAGTACAGCACCCCGCGCTCTATGGTGTATTCATAGTCCTGGACTTCCCGGTAATGATTTTCCAGTTTATTACGCAGCTCGACCAACTGTTGATAGAGATCCGGCATTTCATGAGCCAGTTCATGGACCGGTTTAGGTGTTCTAATACCGGCGACGACATCTTCACCTTGGGCGTTGACTAAATATTCACCGTACATTTTGTTGCTGCCGGTGCCGGGGTTGCGGGTGAAACCAACCCCGGTGGCGCAGTCATTACCCATGTTGCCAAAGACCATGGTGACAACATTGACCGCGGTGCCGTTGGCCATATCTGCAGTAATGTTAAATTCCCGACGGTAATCCAGTGCGCGTTTTCCCATCCAGGAACCGAAAACTGCTTTGATCGATAATTCCAGCTGTTCATAAACATCTTCAGGGAAAGGCTGGCCGGTTTCTTCATAGACTACTTGCAAAAACAAGTCGCTGATTTCCTGCAGTTGATCACTGCTTAAAGCAACGTCCGCTTTGATGCCGGCTTGACGTTTGACATTATTAAAATGGATATCGAATTTTTCATCATCAATATTCAGTGCAACTTTACCAAACAGCTGAATGAAACGACGGTAGGCATCATAAACGAAACGCGGGTCACCGGTCAGCTCAATCAAACCATTCAAGGTTTGCTTATTCAGGCCCAGGTTCAGGATGGTATCCATCATTCCGGGCATGGACATGGCCGCGCCTGATCGAACCGAAACCAGCAACGGGTCTGAAAGTCCTCCAAATTGTTTGCCGGTTTGTTTTTCAATTTCCACAATCTGCTGACGCACTTCATCCATTAAGTCTTCAGGTAGCTTGCCCTGTTCCAGGTATTGCAAACAAGTTTCTGTAGTTATCACAAAACCCGGTGGAACATTAAGTCCGATTTGAGTCATTTCACAAAGATTGGCGCCTTTCCCGCCTAATAATGCTTTGTTTTTTCCATCGCCTTTATAAAATGAATAGCTGTATTGTTGGGTCATTGATTTTCCTTGTTTTTAAGGTCTTGTATAAAAGCATTCATTAATTCCTTGACATGAGCGCTCACGCTTTCGCTTAAGGCATGCAGGTTGTAACCGCCTTCCAGTACCGAAATAATATGCCCGGCACAGGATGAATTGGCGGCCATCATCAGTTGACGGGTCAGCCATTCATAATCTGCAGCCTCCAATTGGATCGAAGCCAATGGATCATCCTTGTGAGCATCAAAACCGGCAGATAGCAATATTAATTCCGGCTGAAATTGTTTTAATGCCGGTAAGATAATATCACTATATTTTCGGCGAACTTCTGAACCTGTTTTTCCAGGGGTTAGCGGTACATTCACGATATTACCCACGCCGGTTTCCGTTGACTGGCCGGTGCCGGGATAATTAGGCATTTCATGAGTGGAAGCATAAAACACATCGGCTTGTCGATAAAATGCAGCTTGGGTACCATTGCCGTGATGTACATCAAAATCCACAATAGCAATTCGCTTAAGCCGGTAATGTTGGCGGGCATATTCTGCCGCAATGGCAACATTATTAAACAGGCAGAACCCCATGGCCCGGTCGGGTTCTGCATGATGGCCGGGCGGACGTACGGCGCAAAAGGCATTATCTGCCTGATTAAGAAGAACTTTATCGACAGCATCACAGACCGCACTGACAGCCAGCTTAGCGGCTCTACCCGAAGCGGGTGACAGAATGGTATCGGGATCAATATATGCGTATCCTTGTTCTGGTATTGTAGCAAGGACTTTGTTCAGTAGTGCAGGCGTATGAATCAGGCTAATCAGTTCTGTGACATCATTACGTAAAATGGGCGTAATTCTTACCAAGGCATTGAAATTTTCTGCATTCAATGCTTTATTGATGCTGGTGAGTCTGGCTGCACATTCAGGGTGGCCTGAACCGGTATCATGCTGCAGGAAGTCTTCGTGGTAATAATAAAGTGTCGTCACTAATACTTGGCAAGGAATCTGGTAGAATCAGCACTATTTGTACCGTTTTTCGAAGTGTTTTACAAGACGGTTTTCGATATGCTAGTTGAGGAATACTGTAATGAGTCACCCGGATGTTGTCATTGTTGGAGCCGGTGCATCCGGGCTGATGTGTGCTATTGAAGCGGGTAAGCGCGGTCGCAGGGTATCGGTACTGGACCATGCCAATAAGGCGGGGAAAAAAATACTGATGTCCGGTGGTGGTCGTTGCAATTTCACTAATTATTCCGTTGAACCGGAAAATTTTATTTCACAAAATCCGCATTTTTGTAAGTCAGCTTTGAGCCGTTTTACCCAGTGGGATTTTTTAAGCTTAATTGATCGCTACAAAATTCCGTTTCATGAACGCGATCATGGTCAACTGTTTTGTAACGACAGCGCTAAAGATATACTCAATATGCTATTGAGTGAATGTCGTCAATATGACGTAAAGCTGCAGTTAAATTGCAAAATAGAACAAGTACAGAGAGCGGAAACAGACGGTTTTGTTTTGACAACTAATAAAGGAGAAGTAGGTTGTCAATCACTTGTTATTGCGACAGGCGGCTTATCTATCCCTAAAATGGGCGCAACGCCTTTTGGTTACCAATTGGCCGAGCAGTTTGGTATTGATATGGTATCAACCCGCGCCGGTCTGGTTCCGTTTACCTGGCAAGATATTGATAAGGAAAGATTTGCCGATCTTTCAGGCATTGCCGTACCGTGTGTGGTCAGTCATCACCGAATCAGTTTTAGAGAAAATGTATTGTTCACCCATAGAGGCCTGAGTGGTCCCGCAATTTTGCAACTTTCATCCTATTGGCAACCGGGAGAAGCGGTTATGATCGATTTCTTGCCGGATCAGGCGGTGGAGCAAGAACTTAAAAGCAAACGCCAACAAAACGTCAGATTAAAAGTTAAAACCGTGCTTGGTGAATGGTTGCCAAAACGATTGCTGGTAGCTTTGATGTCAGATGAATTGTTGGAATTGTCATTACAGAATTGTTCCGACAAACAGATTAAACAAATTACCGAACAAATTCACTGCTGGACAGTAAAGCCAAACGGTACAGAAGGTTATAGAACTGCAGAAGTAACAGTTGGAGGGGTCAGCTGCAATACTGTGTCTTCCAAAACAATGGAAAGTCTGAAGGTATCTGATTTATATTTTATTGGTGAAGTTTTAGATGTTACCGGCTGGTTGGGTGGCTATAATTTTCAATGGGCCTGGGCTTCAGGCTGGTGTGCTGGACAGTATGTTTGACAGATGTGTAAAAACAATAAAGATTGTTTGTAATGTGTTTTATTTTCATTAAAATTCGTTCGTAGTAAATATTTGAGCTATCATCTAATTTGGTCGTAACTACTCGCCCCCTCAAAAAAGCTGGGTGTAGGGTATTGATTTTTCAGGCTTGTGCAACAAGGATGTTGCACAGAGCTACATG
>CAYYSO010000097.1:0-9254 GCA_964474415.1 uncultured Methylomarinum sp.
GACCTTTTAATGCACTGCGAGCTACAGCAGATTTAAATAATGCACTGGTATCATTTATTCTTACAGGGTATCCGGGGTTTTCCAGTTCAGCTGGATATATAGGTCCAAATGTCAGAGTCGATCATGATATAAGTTTATTAATTCCGGAAATATGGGCTCGTTTGCAGCACGAGGAACGCCAGCCTGAATATTTGATAAAACACAATTTTCTGGAACCCTTACAGGATTTTGAGTATCAGGGAAAAAAAATACTGGCCAGCCGGCTGGGTTATCGTATTTCCAGTCGCTTCGTGCATGGTTTGATGGGGAAAGTATTTGATAATCCCAGTGCGGTTTTTACCATTGATATCCTGAAGCCGGAATTTCAGGATCTGGATGTATTTGTTGATGGTATTAATAATATTGTGGAAACCCAGCAGAAGGTGGCCCAACAATATATTGACGACGGCAGTATAGAAGATGCCTGTCCACCGTTATATGCGCTGCTGCATATTATGGCCACTGGTGAATTCCAGGGTAAGGATGTACATCACCCAGATATTCGGGTGATGTTTACTCGTGATTATCTGTTAGCTTCCGATTGGTACCATGAACGTTTGGAAATTAAACGGCAAAGGGATAGTGCGCTTTGGCAACGGCATGTTGATTATCTGGAAAACTTTCTGAACGAAAGCAGACATAAAATGCCCGCTGAAGATATGGACATTCAGGCACGATTATTGTTTGCAAAAGACAAGCTGGAAACAGTAAACAACAGCCAATATCTACAAAGCCTGATTGGAACAATAGGCGCAGATCCCTTAGCGCCACCAAGGCAAAGATCGCTTATCAATGTCCCAAGGTAAGTTGTAGGATTAGTAAAAACTTTCCTATGCAGACCTTTTGTAGTTGACTGGTATCAAACTCGTAACTCGTAGGCCGGATTAGCGCAGCGTTATCCGACAAATGACAATGTTTGATCAGGAGAAATTATCTGTGAAATGCCGTGGAATCAAGAGCTTGCGCTAGAATCCGTGATCCAACTGACTTTTCTAGGATGATAGATGTAAGACGATTTCTGCCAGTACAAAATAGATAGTGATGACCACATCCTTGTGGTCTGGGAGAAGGTCAGGTTTTGAAGTTGCCAACTGTCTCACGCAAAGAATCAGCTAATTCAAGCAATTCTTTGCAAGCCTCAGAAGTGTTTTTCGCCCCCGTCGCAGTTTCATTGGAAATAGCGCTAATGTTGTTGATATTGTGATTGATTTCTTCTGCTACAGCAGTTTGCTCCTCAGCGGCGCTGGCAATTTGATTATTCATATCACTGATAGTATCGATTCGCTGACTGATACTGGTAATTGATTCTCCAGCAGAAGCGGCTTGCTGAACACTGCTTTGAGCCTGTTTTCTACCGTTATCCATAACTGCAACAGCTTGTTTGGCTCTATCTTGTAATTGCTCAATTGTCTGCTGAATTTCCTGAGTGGAGTTCTGAGTACGACTTGCCAGCGTTCTGACTTCATCGGCTACAACAGCAAAACCACGACCTTGTTCACCGGCTCGAGCAGCTTCAATAGCAGCGTTTAGCGCTAATAAATTGGTTTGTTCAGCAATACCTTGAATCACTTCTAATACTTCGCCAATACTATTGCTGTCATTTTCCAGTTCATGAATGACATTTGCAGCATTTTCAACTTCGGAGGCCAACGCGTTAATACCATTAACAGCGTTATTTACAATATTTTTACCGGAAGCTGCTTCATTATCTGCAGTTTCAGCCGCGTTTGAAGCATTGACGGCATTTCTGGCAACTTCTTGTACTGTTGCCGTCATTTCCTCCATTGCTGTGGCAACCTGCGTGGTTTCTTCCAGTTGGCGAGCAACACCCGACTCGGTTGTCTGGGTAATGCCGCTAAGTTGTCTTGATGCTGCTGCCAGTTTTTCACTGGTATAGATGATTTCATCAATTGTTTTAGCAATTTTCTTTACAAAAGAGTTAAAGCTATGGCCAACCCAGGCAAATTCAGATTTACCTTCAGCCTTTAGGCGGGCTCTTAAATTACCATTGCTGCCGGCAATATCCTGTAGGTTTAAGGCTAATTCCGTCAGAGGACTGATAATAATTTTACTCATGACAAAATACCCTGTTCCACCTATAACCAATATTGTTAAAACAAGAAACCCTATGGCTGAATAAATTTTAACAGACAAGGCTTCGGCATCAGTTCTGTAGGGTGTAATAATCTCAAATGCACCGTGAAGTTCGCCGACATGTTTATTTTCCATGCGATAGCCAAGAATATCCCGGCCATTGGCATTACCCCAAAGCTTATCTGAATTGGCTGGATTGCCATGACATAATTCACATTGCTTATCGAGTTTGACGGGTCTGAAATAACGGGTTTCCTGTTTTTCCTTGTCAATATAAACATATTCATCGGCAGTCGGGGTATTATTGAAAAAAGCTAAGGCTTGGCGTTCTATGTCATCGGCTTCATTTTTGGGGTTTCTGGCGCCAACTATAGGTGCTTTAAATCGAAATTCGCCTTCTTGAGCTTTTTTCTGAATAACTGCCCAGGCATTCGCTACTGGCACTGTAGCAAAGACAATTTGTTCCGCCTCTGATCTGTTTTTACCCTGGATTAGTTGTTTTAACTGCTCAGTTGAGAAAACTCCTTTCTCCCAATTGGTAACGACATGATTACGAACTGATTCTGAAACTAATATCAGTTGTTTTGCCGATTGAATTTTATGATCAATCAGTTGCTGTTTTTGTTGGTCTGCATAGAGTATCAGAAGTCCAATACCAATGACTGTTAAAACAGACATTGTGATTGCAACGACCTTTACTCCAACAGAGTGCCAGTTCATTAATAACATGCTTGGGTCTCCACTGGGTCTTTTGTAGTTATTGTCGGTAAACTAAAGTTGAGGAATATATTTTTATCGGGGCTGATGCTAAAATATATCAAATGTAAAGCAGCCTTGTATCTAAGTATATTGTAGTGTATATCCTACTTACAGTTAGCGACAATGCCAAAAAAAACTTTACTTGGCAATCCGCAAAAATTAAAAATTGAATCCACTTGGCAATTATGGAAAAAATTAAGGTTTTATTTGTCTGTATGGGAAATATCTGTCGTTCGCCCACTGCAGAAGGGGTTTTTCAGGCATTGCTGAATGAAAAAAATATTGTTGATAAGTTTGAAATTGATTCAGCAGGTACACATGCCTACCATATTAACGAAGGGCCTGATTTGCGTGCTCAGAAGGCCGCTAAAAACAGAGGTATTGAGCTTAGTCATTTAAGGGCAAGAAAAGTTGTTTATGGTGACTTTGAGGATTTTGATTATCTTTTGGCTATGGATAGTGAAAATTATGAAATTCTAATGGATGCGTGTCCTGATGAATTCAAATCCAAAATTAAATATTTTATGGATTTTGCGCCTCATCTGGGGGAAAAGGAAGTGCCTGACCCATACTACGGCGGTAAATATGGCTTTGAAAGAGTTCTGGATATGACAGAAGAAGCTTCGGCTGGATTTTTGGATTCATTACAGTTGAAATAAACGGGGATAAAAATGTTGAAAAAACGAAATTTATTATTAAGGCTTGTTGTATTTGTCATTCTGTCGATAGGTATTAGTACATCTCATGCAGATTCAGACAAAAATATCACTCATGTTGTTATGGTATGGTTGAAAGAACCGGGTAATACAGAAATGCGTCAGCAATTCATCAAGGCCAGTAATCAGCTTAATGATTTGCCGGGAATTGTTTATCGGCATGCCGGAGTGGTAGTTCTCAGTGAGCGTTCGATTGTTGATGATACCTTTGATGTGGCAGTCACTGTAACACTGAAGAACAAGAAATCATTGCAGGCTTATTTGAATCATCCAAAGCATAAAAAAATATTGCAGGAGCAACTAAAGCCTTTGGTGAATCGCGCTGTGGCTTATGATTTTATTTCTGAATGACCAGGAAAGTTTATGGCGATTGTTTCTAATACAGTAGATTATCTGGATGGCGATGTACTTTTGGAAGGTTTTTTTGCCTATGATGATGCATTTGATGGCAGACGGCCTGCGGTTTTAATTAATCATGCCTGGGCTGGTCGCGATGAATTTGTGGCCGAAAAGGCAAAAAAGCTGGCCGGATTGGGGTATCTGGCATTTGCTGTTGACATGTATGGAAAAGGTGTTTTAGGTCAAAATCCACAGGAAAATGCCAAATTAATGCAACCTTTTATGGATGACAGAGCCATGTTACAAAAACGTATCAATGCAGCGTTATCTGCAGTTAAATTGATGCCCTGGGTTGACGATACAAAAATTGCAGCAATTGGGTTTTGTTTTGGTGGTTTATGTGTCTTGGATTTAGCCCGGTCAGGAGCCAATATTGCTGCGGTGGTTTCGTTTCATGGTTTGCTGGGAGCTCCCGATAATATCAGTCATACGGATATTAAAGCCAAGGTGCTACTGTTGCATGGTCATGATGATCCGATGGTGCCCGTTGAACAGGTGCTTACCATGCAGCAGGAATTAACCAAAGCCGGTGTTGATTGGCAGATGCATATTTATGGTAATACCATGCATGCTTTTACCAATCCGCTTGCTAATGACCCTGGGTTTGGCACCGTTTACCAGGTCGATGCAGATAAACGCTCCTGGCTTACGATGAAAAATTTCCTTAATGAAGTTTTTGAATAATCATTTCTTTCTTAAAAAGTCGATATAAACTAGTTTCTTTGTAGCTTCTCATTATACTCTGACAAATCAGAAGCCTATGGCTGGTCTCAGACAACACGCCATGAATATCCGAGCCGCATAGTGAATGCAGATAATTGCTCTTGCATTATCTGCATTCATGACATCCGTGTCATTCAAAGCACACTGCCACTCCTATCTCTAAGGACTGAAATCAGCCATAGATCTACTCTTTTTTACCCTATGTTACTGAGAAGTAAACTTACTTACTTTCGACTAAGTATCCATAGTTTGTTATAATTCCCAAGTTTTTTAGAGCCCTGTCAGCCTAACGTGTTCACAAGGAACCTGTTTCTTCATTAGGCTGTTTTATAAGGGAATTTTGTCGATAGCTTTAGTGCGGTCGACAGCACTGGATACCACGGACCTATGTCAGATTTCGCTAAAGAAATTATCCCCGTTAATCTCGAAGACGAGATGAAACAATCTTATCTCGATTACGCAATGAGTGTCATTGTCGGTCGAGCGCTTCCCGATGTCAGAGATGGTTTAAAACCTGTGCATCGTCGTGTTTTATACGCGATGAATGTACTCGGAAATGACTGGAACAAACCCTATAAAAAATCCGCCCGGGTAGTGGGTGATGTCATCGGTAAATACCATCCACATGGTGATACAGCTGTATACGACACGATTGTGCGTATGGCACAACCGTTTTCCATGCGCTATATGCTGATAGACGGGCAGGGCAATTTTGGTTCTGTTGATGGCGACTCTCCGGCAGCCATGCGTTATACCGAAGTCCGCATGGCCAAAATTTCCCATGAATTACTGGCTGATCTGGACAAGGAAACAGTTGATTTTGTCGCTAACTACGATGAATCGGAATCCGAGCCGACCGTTATGCCAACGCGCATTCCAACTTTGCTGATAAACGGTTCATCGGGTATTGCTGTTGGGATGGCAACTAATATTCCACCGCATAATCTATCTGAAATCATCAGCGCTTGTCTGGCATTGATAGAGAATCCCGATAAAAGTATTGTCGAACTGATGGAGATCATACCGGGTCCTGATTTTCCTACAGCTGCAATCATTAATGGCGCTTCCGGTATTTTTGATGCTTACAGCACCGGTCGCGGCAAGATACATTTACGAGCCCGATGCCATTTTGAGGATATTGGTGATAGTGGCCGACAAGCTATTATTACCACAGAATTGCCTTATCAGGTCAATAAAGCCCGTCTGCTGGAAAAAATTGCTGAAATGGTTAAAGACGGCAAGTTAGAAGGTATTTCCGGCTTACGGGACGAGTCGGATAAAGACGGAATGCGTATGGTTATTGAATTACGCCGAGGTGAAGTGCCGGAAGTGGTGTTGAATAACCTGTATAAACAAACTCAGTTACAGACTGTCTTCGGTATCAATATGGTCGCCTTGCATCATGGCCGCCCTCATTGCATGAATCTTAAAGATATTCTGAGCGCTTTTATTGATCATCGCCGCGAAATCGTTACCCGTAGAACGCTTTATAATTTAAGAAAAGCGCGTGAAAGAGCCCATATATTAGAGGGTCTGGCAGTTGCTTTGGCCAATATCGATGAAATGATCGAACTGATCAAAACATCGCCGAATCCGGCAGAGGCCAAAAAGGGGTTGTTAACTAAGGCCTGGGATGCTGGATTGGTGGCATCATTGCTGGAAAGAGCTGATGCTGAGCGTTCCAGGCCGGAAGATTTGCTACCTGAATTTGGCATTGTTGACGGTGTTTACAGACTGTCTGAAACACAGGCACAAGCTATTCTGGATTTGCGTCTACATCGATTAACCGGTCTTGAACAGGATAAAATTGTTAATGAATACAAACAGCTTTTAGAACTGATTGATGAATATTTGTATATTCTCGGCAGTGATGAGCGTTTGATGGAGGTTATTAAGGAAGAACTGGAGGAAATTCGGGATCAATATGCCGATCAACGGCGAACTGAAATTATTCAGGATTATCTCAACCTGTCAGCGGAAGACCTGATTACTGAAGAAGATGTTGTAGTTACGATGTCTTATGAAGGTTATGTTAAATCACAACCTCTGGATGACTATAAAGCGCAACGTCGAGGCGGACGAGGGAAGTCAGCGACTGCGACCAAGGAAAAGGACTATGTTGAGAAGTTGATTATTGCCAATACCCATGACACTATTTTGTGTTTTTCATCGGCAGGAAAAGTGTATTGGTTAAAAGTCTTTAATCTGCCGGCTGCAAGTCGTGCTTCTCGGGGTAAGCCGTTTGTTAATTTATTGCCGCTGGAGAAAGACGAAAAAATCAACGCTATGTTGACGGTGCGTGAGTACACTGATGACAAGTTTATTTTTATGGCTACCGAATGTGGTACCGTTAAGAAGACACCTTTAAAAGAATTTGAAAGGCAAAGGGCCAATGGTAAAATTGCGATTGATTTACGTGAAAATGATGCCTTGGTAGGAGTCGCTGTAACCGATGGTCAGCAGAATGTGTTGCTATTCAGCAGTGCCGGTAAAGCGGTCTGTTTTAATGAAAAGGATGTCCGCTCTATGGGCAGAACTGCGGCAGGTGTTCGTGGTATCAAATTACAGAAAGGTCAAAAAGTGATTTCCCTAATTATTGCCAGCGAAGGCATGGTGTTGAATATCACTGAAAACGGCTTCGGTAAAAGAACCCGGCTTGAAGAATTTACCTGCCATAAACGCGGCGGGCAGGGCTTGATTGCCATTCAGACTTCAGAGCGAAACGGAGCTGTAGTCGGTGCAGTGTTGGTTAATGACGATGATGAAATTATGTTAATTACCGATGGCGGCACTCTGGTCCGTACTCGCGTTAATGAAATTTCAATAGTGGGTAGAAATACTCAGGGGGTGACCGTGATACGCCCCGATGACAACGAAAAAGTAGTCGGTGTGGATCGCATTGACGGATTACCCGAAGAAGAAGATGAAGAAGTACAACCAGAAGATACAGATACAAACAATATTGGAGAAGACTCGTAATGTCGCGAATTTATAATTTTAGCGCCGGTCCGTCAACTTTGCCGGAACCCGTATTAGTGCAAGCGCAACAGGAAATGCTGGACTGGCAGGGCACTGGTATGTCGGTAATGGAAATGAGCCATCGCGGCAAACAGTTTATGGCGATTGCAGAAGCGCTACAGCAAGATTTAAGAGAACTGATGGCCATTCCTGATAATTATAAAATCGCTCTATTACAGGGTGGTGCTACGGCTCAGTTTTCCTTCATGCCACAAAATATACTGAATGGTAAAACCAAAGCCTGTTATGTCAATACCGGAGCCTGGTCAACTAAAGCCATTAAGGATGCGGGCAGATACTGTCAGGTACAAATTGCAGCGAGTTCTGAGGACAATGCTTTTACAAGCATTCCTGCTGTAGAGGAGTGGAATATCGATCCACAAGCGGGTTATCTTCATTATACTTCGAATGAGACTATTCATGGTGTAGAATTTTCAGATATTCCACAGGTAGGTGATTTACCGTTAGTCGCAGATATGTCATCTGATATTTTGTCACGCCCGCTAGATATTAGCCGATTTGGTTTGATCTATGCCGGTACCCAGAAAAATATGGGGCCTGCCGGAGTTACCGTAGTGATTGTCCGTGATGATTTATTAGGCCATGCAGATGCTTCTGTACCGCCGGTTTTTAATTATCAGCAACAGATCAATAGTGATTCCATGTTGAATACCCCGGCGACATACAATTGGTATTTAGTCGGTCTGGTTTTGCAATGGCTTAAAAAACAGGGCGGTATTGAGGCCATTGAGCAACAGAATATTAAAAAAGCTACTAAACTCTATCAGGCTATTGATCAATCAAGCCTGTACAGCAATCCGGTTGATAATCTGTGTCGATCCAGAATGAATATTCCTTTTGTTCTGGCGGATAGCGGATTGGACAAAGAATTTCTGTCTTTGGCGGAACAGAACGGTTTAAGTTCCTTAAAAGGTCATCGTTCTGTCGGTGGTATGAGGGCCAGTATTTATAACGCCATGCCTGAAGCGGGAGTTGATGCATTAATAGACTTTATGGCTGAGTTTGAAAGAACCCATTAACCTGAACAATGACGGCTATTATTCCACTTTCAGAATTACGGGAAAAAATTGATGCAATCGATCAACAGATTCTCGCGTTAATTAATCAACGGGCTTGCTGTGCAATGGAGGTTGCCAAAACTAAGATTGCCGAAGGAGAAATCGGAACATTTTACCGGCCTGACCGTGAAGCCCTGGTTTTAAGGCGCATACAGGAGCTTAATCCGGGACCTTTGTCAGATGACACCAGCGTTCGTTTTTTCAGAGAATTAATGTCAGCCTGTCTGGCTTTGGAAAAACCACTGGAAGTCGCATTTTTAGGACCGAAAGGTACTTTTACACAGCAGGCGACCTTTAAACATTTCGGCCATGCTGTTAATGATATTCCCGAGTCTACCATTCATGAAATTTTCAATGCGGTAGAAAATGGCCATTGCCAGTTTGGAGTGGTACCGGTTGAAAATTCAACTGAAGGTGTGATTGCTCA
>CAYYSO010000098.1:0-9206 GCA_964474415.1 uncultured Methylomarinum sp.
AACCCGAAGTCATTTGATCAAAATCAGTAAATCCGGTGCTGGCGCCGGTAATATTGCCTTCCATTTCAAACAGAGTTTCAATTTTGTCCACAGCATCTGCAAGCAAACTCTTGATAGGGCTGAATCCCCCCTGCCCGCGTTGTCTTTGCTCAGCAATACTGAAAACCTGGCGTTCCGCATTTTCCAGTAACTCCACGGTTTCCCGACCTTCGGGGTTAAAAGCCGAATCGGAAATATCGGTTCCGATATGAATTAACTGGCGCAATACCGAACGGTCTCTGACAATATTGGCGTAAGCGACAATATTGGCAGCGCTGGGAGTATCTTTGGCCAGCGTACCTAAATAGGCCAAGCCCCCCACATCTTTTAACTCACCCGTAGTTTCCAGTGCTTCTGACAGAGTAATAACATCGAAAGGATCCTGTTTTTCGGCCAACTGGACAATAGTCCTGAATATCAGTTTGTGATCCTTGCGATAAAAATCCTCTTCGGAAACCTTATCAGCAACAGAATCCCAGGTCTGATTATCCAACATCAAACCGCCCAGAACAGATTGTTCTGCCTGGATAGAATGTGGAGGAACTTTTAGGGAATCGACTGCGTAGTCAGGAATATTTGAATAATTCTCGAGCATATCATCTGTAAAAAACTGTTAAATGATCTACACGTTACTCATCCTTAGGAACGTCACTGCCATTAAGTTAAGGAACGCGCATACAAAAAGAATTATTATACCTTACTCCATAGCCCAATTGATCGTTACTGGAACAACAATGAACAAATGAGACGCACCCGGCCTAATCACAGCTAAGTCCGTGTAATCTCCTCTTTGGGCAGTGTCTCCAACCAGATTTGAACATCAGTTTTAGCCTGCCTGGTTAAAGCTATAAAACCGGCTATTGCACTGGCCGCATCCGCTGACACAGTTTTTTGTGACCATCTGAACGAGCGCTTGCCCAGTAATTTATAATCTCCGCATGCAAAAGCGCTGACAGTAAAACCCATTACAACATGTGCGCTGTCTGTTTTCTCGAATTGCTGCTCGAATTGTGTCAGTTGTATTAGTAAATTAAACCTAGAAAAATCAGTTGGGCACGAAATTATAGTGCAAGATATTGGTTTCACCCTTAGGTTAAGCGGATATTTTTTAAAGCACATGGATGTGCTGCGGCTACCGCCTCCTGCTATCGCCAAGTACCTACATCCATGTAGGCAAATGCAGATAATGCAGGAGCTATTATCTGTGAAGTGCTGTGGAATCAATAGCTTGCGCTAGAATCCGTGATCCAACTGATTTTTCTAGGTTAATAGCCGGTCGTTTTTGATGTGTCAACATGCGATTAATCGTTGATAACAACAATAGCTTATTGGCTTGTATTTATTTTTGTAAGGAATACATTATTGAAATGACTAATTGCCAAATGGACTGTTAACTATACTTCACCATATTGAATGACCTAACAGAACATGTTTACACTACAAACATGAGGTTTTGCATGTGGATGTGATTGTAGCGAATGATCTTATTTATCCGCAATTATTTCGATCCACATATGCTCGATCAGTTGCTGATAACGCATTGCGCATTTTCCCTTAGCAACAAAGATCGCGTACTATACTTTGAATAATAAAAGCATATATCATCTGACCACATCCCTCAGAAAATGCATTTGAGTAATATCAATGCAAATGGAGAAAAAAATGAATATTCGGAACAAGCTTAAAATCAGGTATCTACTCATTAATCTATTGTTGTTAATCGTGCTTGACGGCTGTGCATCAAATCCAACAAACCCTGATGACCCGTGGGAAGACTGGAATCGTGGCGCCCAGGAATTTAATGATGATTTCGACAAAACCATAATGAAACCCTTGGCAAAAGGTTACCTGATAGCAACTCCAGAACCCATAGACAGGGGCGTCACTAACTTTTTTAGTAATATTGACGACATCGGCGTCGCTATTAACGATTTGCTGCAGTTTAAATTGCTACAAGCCGGTATGGATATGAGTCGGTTTCTGGTCAATACTACTGCCGGCGTTGCGGGGGTTATGGATATTGCAACCCTGATCGATTTGCCCAAACATAATGAAGATTTTGGGCAAACACTCGGTGTCTGGGGGGTTCCTTCCGGCCCTTATCTGGTGTTGCCTTTTTGGGGCCCCAGTTCTCCCAGAGGTACAACCGGTTTGCTTGGCGATGCTTTGATGGATCCGATTAACTATACTGTTTTTATCAGTTTTGCTGCCAGCGCCGCCAGCGCCGCTTCTGATGTTTTAGATGCCACCGACAAAAGAGCCGGATTGATGACTACTGAAAAAATTGTTAAAGAAGCGGCCATCAATCGCTATGACTTTATTAGGGAATCCTACCTGCAACATCGAGAATATCTAATCAATGACGGTAATATACCCGAAGAAAATGATCTGTTAGAGCCGGATATGGATCTTGAAGAAGATACGGGTCATAAACTGGAACTATCCACGCCACCCGAAAAATAAAGTGTCAAATAGCAATAAACAATTTTCTTTACGTTTACGTCAATACGCCGGTGCAACTGGAACCTTGCCCGGCCGTACAGCCATAACAGTGATCGGCAACAGTGATTGGCATGGATTCCGGCAACTGTTCCAATAACTGTCTCAGATGCGTGTTACGGCCAGCCACCGGCATTCCCAGCATTTGATTGAAATCGCAATCGTAAACATACCCTTGCCAATCCACACTAAGCAGACTCCGGCACATTACCTGATCAAGATTGGCGGGTTGATAAGCCTGCTTCAACAGATTCATATAGTCATTGAACTGACCTTTTGCCAACAATACGGCGCCGAAACGTTGTATCGGCATATTGGTAATAGTAAACAGATGGTTAAATTGCAAACCGAAGTGCTCGTTTAAGAATGTTCGATAGGCCTCTTCCAATTGCATTTGCGGCGGTGGCAAAGCGGTACCCTGGGGATTAAATACCAGATTAAGCGTTAATCCACTTTCCGGAAGGCCGTATCCCAGTTCATTAAGCTTTTGTAAAGCTTTAATGGAAGCTGAGAAAACGCCTTTACCGCGTTGCGCATCAACATTGTCTTCTAAATAACAGGGCAAAGAAGCAATCACCTCTACTTGCTGCCGCGCCAAAAATTCAGCGCAATCTTCATAACCAGGCTCTACTAAAATAGTTGGGTTACAACGATCCATAACCTGCATCCCCTGTTGTCTGGCCTGTTGCACCAACCACCGGAAGTCGGGATTCATTTCCGGTGAACCACCGGTTACATCAAGAGTTTCAAGCTTATATTTATCCGCAAATTGCAATGCGACTTTCATTGTCTCCCGGGACATCAATTCAGTTCGTTTTGGCCCGGCATTGACATGGCAGTGAGTGCAACTCAAATTACACAAATATCCCAGATTCATTTGCAAGGTAGTCACTCGTCCGCGACGAATTCGAGGAAAGTCGCTATCAATAAGTAAAGGTTTAGCGTCACGCATTATGCTGTTTATGATAAGAAGGTATAGATAAGCTATCCAGAAATAGAAGTAGCTGTTGTTGTTCCGGCAAAGGGTTGATTAACTCAAGCAAAGTTCTGCGTAATAAAACCAAGTCATTCGGTTCATCGATATCACGTAGCAAAGACAAGCTGTGGATATCTCCCACTGATTTGATTTTGTTTAAAAACTGAGCTCCAGTATCGGCAACACTGTAGGTAACTTCCGTCCAAATATTTTGCGGTATACTGCAATTACCACCAATCAGCCAGAAGCCGCCGTCAACACTGGGGCCAAACACCAAACGGGCCTGTTCGTCATGAAGTAGCCAGGTAGTGGCCGACAACAGCTCTGCTGTAGTCATTTGAGGAATATCAGCGCCCACCAGGATAACGAAATCATGATCTTTTAACAGCGTTTGATAAACATGGTCCATACGCTCACCCAACCCTCCTTCTCCTTGCCATAAACAAGAAAATTCTTGCCAATAGCAATCGTGATCCAAAGCGGATTGCTCAGCCACAGCATAATAACTGTGAATATCATTAAGTTTGCCTGTCGCCTGCAAAACTGCAGCGACTGCCCGAGCCGAAGCCAGATGAAATGATTCAGCTGTTTTTTGTCCCAGACTGACTGCCAGTCGTGTCTTTACAGGCGAAATTCCCGGAGTTTTAACAAAAACAGCAATTGCGCCGCTCATCAGCAACAAGCGGAACCAGAATCAAGAGACATACTGCTATTGGGAGGAGCACAATCGAACAACCCAAAATGAGTGGTTTTATCCCCCCACAGCTCAAAGTGTTCTGCATAGCGACTGGAAGCCAGCATATCGAAAGTATTTCCACAAACACGCAAAGGCTTGCCGGTTTCAAAATGATGATGATCATCCAGATCAAAAACATGTGGATGTTCGGCTATCGTACCTTTATAGCGAGCAATCTGACCAAAATCCTCACAGCGGTCTTCCAGCGGCATTTTAAAGGCTCTAACCGTTACCGATCTAAAATTAACCATGCCGATTCTAGTTTCCACCTCAGGATCTTCCAATAAGACAGGGTTTTCTTTGACGATGCGAACATCGTGACACCCCAATTTCTGCATAAGGCGACGAAAATCCTCCCAATACAATGCGCCACCAAGGCACTCTCCCAATAATACCGGTTCCATTTTAAGCGCTTGCGGTATCCGCCTGTCGGCATACACATCGGAAAAGTAAAGCTCTCCGCCGGGTTTGAGTACGCGAAAAACTTCTGATAACACACGGGGTTTATCCGGTGACAGGTTGACCACGCAATTAGAAACCACAACATCAATGGAATTATTTGCGATACCCGCAGAAGCCAGGTCTTCTATCTGTCCTTGCACAAATTCCACATTGGATCGGGCATAACCATACCGCTCAGTATGCCAATCGCAATGATGCCTGGCAACGGCAAGCTGCTCTTCCGTCATATCAACACCAATCACACGTCCTGATTCGCCAACCAGTCGGGATAACAAATAGCAATCACGCCCCGAACCACAACCCAAATCCAGTACGGTACATCCTTCCAGCGCTGGCGGCAGAGGCGATCCGCAACCGTAATAACGTGAAACCACTTCCGGGTGTATATCAGCAAGTAATTGCCGCAAATGCACAGGCATGGCATCCAGTGTGCAACAAGCGCTGGTTTTTAAATCCTGACTGGACTCCAGCACCCGCCCATAATAATTTTTAACTGATTCATTGACAGCAGCATCATTCATATTGACTCCAAAATGATTTTTCTTTTTATCGTGTACAGAGATGTAGTTTTTAAGTTTAGGTATAAGTGTCGTATAGATACAATAAACCTTACAACAAACGATACCCCCCACTATTCCGATTGTTGTAACACTTTATTTAATGTATTTTTAATACGCTCACGAGACTGCCGGGAAAGCTTTACGGCTCCAGGCAGCAATGTTTGTCCGGCTTCACCGGCCTTTTTCATCATCTCATGCAATTTTTTAACATCTCTGGCGTAATGTCGGCACAGACTACACATGGCAAGATGTAGCCAAAGCCTTATTCGTTCACGTCTGTTCAGATTTCCATCCAGCTTTTTTGAAACCAGAAAACTGGCTTCTTTACAGGTTAACATTTGATAGCCTCTATTGGTTTTTCCAATTTATATCAAGACAATGACGCAATTGCACCCTGACTCTCGACAACATTACCCAAAAATTATTTAGTGTTGAAATTGACATTAGCTCGCAAATATCCTCACTTTTCATACCCTCCAATTCGCGCAGAACAAACAATTGCGCCATCCTCGGCGGCAGTCGATCAACACACTGTCGTAACACATCAAGAAACTGTTCCTGTTCCAGCAATTTATCGGGATTGTTCCAGGACGAAAACTTATACTGCCAATGGCCCTGCTGATCAAAATAGTTATTGTCCAGGCCACTGTCTAAAGATTCATCAAACTCCTGCGTCTTTTCCCGCGATGTTTTACGGAAATAATCAATAATTTTATGCTTAAGAATACCGATTAACCAAGTTTGTTCAGATGCCTTGCCTGCATAATTTCCTTTGGCTTTTAAAGCCGCCAATAATGTTTCCTGCACCAAATCCTCAGCAATGTGAGTATCTCGAACACGAGCAAACCCATAACGAAAAAGAATATCACCGTATAAACCTAACCATTGCTCTGGCGGTGACATTTTATAAGTCATCTTGCCGGCCCCTTTTGTTATTAAAATTATTGGGTTATTTTAAACACAGATGACAAATTGTTTTGCATTTATTTAGAAACGGACATGAGAATGTGCAATCCTTGGGGGCGTGAAACAAAATAAGTGTTACAGATTGCGCGTTACCTTAGTCTTTGAGAACTTACTTCACACTATTGACATCCCAGTCATAAGGTATATTTGCCTTAATTTTCAATACCGGTAAATCAGCCTTGTAGCGTTTAATAAATGCCGATACCCCCCCATAAACAGCAAAATCCTCTTCAAACCAATCAAATATTCTGGAAACCCGAATGACATTGCCTTTTATTTTAAGACCTTTGCCCTGATTATTCAGAAACCGTCGCGCTTGGTCATCCAGTTGTTCATCAAGCCGTGCTGCGATATATGGCTCATTTCGAAGATCCGGACAACTCACCGACGCGCACACTATCGCCAGATGTATTCGTGGTTCGCCCATCGGGCGCAGAATTTTATGCTCAACTTCACCCAGTGTTACTGTGTTACCAGCCAGCACTCCTGCCGGTTTATCCCACACAGGTTTAAAAAAACTACCGGCATCCTTAATGCTTTCCGTAGGCCAGTGGTCAGTCACCATTTTCAACGCCAGGATATTATAGGCATTAATGTAAAACGCCAGTTTTTCCTCTCGTCCGGACAGACGTTCCAATCTAAAAGCAGACAGTTCCTGATAAGCCTTATCCAGGCTGCCATTGGTTTTAATGGTTTGATAATCCACCAGCATCAAAGATACCCCATGTTTTACCCCCGGTTTAACGTGAGTCAACACTGCTTGATAACTTGTCCAGTCAGGCTCATCCGCCATTACATTCCAGGCTGAAAACAAAAAACTGACAACTAAAAACAAAAATCGTTTATTAGGCACTTTTTTCTCCAGAAATCACAGATATAGCTTGGTCGAAATACTCATCTGTACCTTACAGCCTTTCCCGATAAAACTTCAGTCAAACATCCGCCAGATTTCACCCAAATCAATTAGAAGGAGCAACATATATTTCGGCTTGCGGATGAAATGCATACCAGGCAAACCAGAATGTTCTAACGCCAGGCAATTGTTTACCTGAGCGATTGAAAGCGGCAACGCTTCTGTGTTTACGGTCATAACGAATGGTAATTAAATGGCCATACACGGTTTCGGTAAATTCAGCGGGACGCTTCTCCAGTTCAATAAAAGGATAAACTTTAAAGCGGCCTTCTATTTCAATCCCGAATACTTCTTCCTTTGGGTGATAGCGCCGGCTGGCGCTGGTAACTGGAAACATGATTTGGGGACTGTCGATATAATCAGCATAGGGACTATTGTTGTAATTGCGCCTGAATCCGGTATCTGTCGATAAAACCAGGGTATCGGGATGTCGGTTTTTCCAGTCTTTCCAGGTTGTATGCAGCACAGGCAGACTAACCAGGCGCTTGCCTTTGTACGATCCGCCGATGGCTTTCGTCATCAATTGTGACCATAGTGACTGAGTTTGCCGGTCGTACAGCAAAACATCACTGTTATACAACAGGCCGGATACGCCAAATGTAAGCGCTTTTCCTCTGACAGAGGCAGAAAAAGCCATCCCGCTGCCGCATAACGGACAAAAAGTAATCACGACCGGATCGCCATTAAAACGGTCATTCACTATTTCATGCCAATTAAGAATGTTAATCGGATAGGCTTTTGCTATTCCCCGGTAATCCATTCCCAGAACAACAGAATCATCATTTAAAAATTTCGCCTTGCCAACCGTAACAAAGTGAGGATTATCAATAGCCGGAATACCACCTTTGGCGGGACCGCCTGGCAAAATCAAATCAGCAGGAATAACAGTGTCCTGCAAATCGAAACCATTTTTGTTTTGCGCAAGACAACTACTGTTCCAGAAAATCAACAGCCATACTGTAATAAATATTGCTTGTCTGTTCATAATTATCTCCTCATGGTTGTCCGCTGTTAGCTTTTAGGCGATTGAAAGAATTTAACCACTTACGTAGAATTTTCGTTCCCGTTTGTGTTATTCGATATCCTGAGAAATAATAATTTCAACCCGCCGGTTTTTTGCCCGGTTTTCGGAGGTATTGTTTGCTTCAAGAGGCTGAGTATCGGCATGTCCTTCAACTTCAATCCGATCCGGATTGATCTTGTTTTCCAGTAATAAGTAGTGTGCTACTGTTACCGCTCTGGACGCCGACAACTCCCAATTGGACCGAAAATTTTCGGTAGCGATCGGAACATTGTCGGTATGTCCACCAATGGTTATTTTTCCTGGCAAATCATGAATCGATGCGCCTATTTTCGTTATCACCGGGGAAAACCCTGTTTTTAATTCGGCACTGCCTGAAGAAAACGAGCCGCGTTCATTGATGCGAATAATAATATTCAAATTCCGGGTTTCAACCGAAATCAAATCGGCTTTTATTTCCTGTTTCAAAGCCGTCCGGATTTTTTTTGCTGCCGCTTCTATCTCCTCTTTTTTAGCCTCAACAATCAATTTATTCAACTCGCCGACTTGCAATTGCAAGGCCTGTAATATCGTCGATTTTTCCTCAGCAGTCACCAATGTTGGCGACTGCTGAATGACACTTTGCCTGATTTCCTCCAGAGGTGTCGGTTTGGTTAGCGCTGGAGAAAAATGCTGGGCAATAACACTGACTCCCAGCGGTATATCCAATACAGGAATCTCTTTTTGTACGCCAAAAGCATTTTTAACTGATTGCGCCATTTTTTTAAAGCGGACAACATCCATGTTTGAGAATGACAACAACAAAACAAAAAATGCCATTAGCAAGGACATCATATCAGCAAATGTCGCCACCCAGGCTGGTGATCCCACTGGCGGACACTTTTGTGATTTGTGTTTTTGTTCGCTCATTTTCTAATTGCCACTGCAATACTCACAAAATTTTGCGTTACTTCATTCTCCCATTCATCGCCGCCTCCAGGCATGATAATAGCCCACCCAACGCAACATCCCTTGTGGAACATGATTGCGCTTCC
>CAYYSO010000099.1:0-9204 GCA_964474415.1 uncultured Methylomarinum sp.
GAAATTCTTTCCTGATAGGATTCACTATAAGGTTCCTTTGTGTTAAAGGTTATTTTGAGGGTTTTCTTACTTCTTTACTCAATGACCGAAGGTCATTGAGTGCGTCGATACATATTTGCATCAGGCCGCTATATCATTAATCAATGCAAACCATCTACAAAACAGAAACGGCACCAGTGTGCCGTTTCCAAGTCATTTTTATTTACGCAGTCCTAAACGTTCAATTAATGAACGATACCGTGACACTTCTTTCTTTTTAAGGTAATCCAACAATTTACGTCGCTGATTTACCATACGCAGCAAACCACGTCGGGAATGATTGTCTTTTTTATGCGCTGCGAAATGCGGTGTTAAATGCGTGATATGTGCTGTTAATAAGGCAATCTGCACTTCTGGAGAACCGGTATCGGTTTCCGACAAACGATATTCTTCAATGACTGCTTTTTTTTGTTCTGCTGTAAACGGCATGTTTTAATCCCTATCGATTAAACTATAAAAATAAGGTTATCTTTTGACAACCACTCATACACAGTTTCCACAATAGGGTGCAGAAACCTGTGTTCTTGGCTGCTTGATAAAATCAAACAGACTCACTATTCAAATGAAACAGTTTTTTCGGGGCTAGTTTACCATCCAATAGCATTTCTCCCAAACCTAAAAAAACTTGTTCACAATACATTCTCACCATTCCTTGAATGGACTCATTCACAGTCAATCGCTGTCCCTGTCTGATACAACCGGCCTGCTCGGAAGACAGATGAATTGCCGGCATCGTTTCCAGTGGTTTATCAACGGCAATGAGGGTATCCTGTAAAGCCAACTCATCCAACGTCTGCAATTGCTCTAATGTGAACGCCTGAGCAATCGAAAACTGCCCGGAAGCGGTTCTGCGCAGTTCCTTTACCGTCGCACAACAGCCCAGATATTCACCGACATCTTCAGCCAACGAGCGAATATAAGTCCCTTTGGAACAAAAAACATCAAGGGTCAACCGGTCTTTATTTTGCTGCAGCAAAAGCAACTCAAAAATAGTAATTTTTCGCGTTTTTCTTACTACCGTTTTCCCTTCCCGAGCCAATTCATAGAGCTTCTTACCCTGATATTTCAAAGCCGAATACATAGGCGGAACCTGCTCAATTTCACCGGTAAAATATTGCAAACAATGCTGTATTTGATTTGCCGACAACTCAGGCACTGGTTTTTCATCAATCACATTGCCTTCAGCATCTCCAGTATCGGTCTTCACTCCTAATTGAATAACAACCTGATAACGTTTGTTGTCATCCAGCATCATTGCTGACACCTTGGTCGCCTCACCAAAACACAACGGCAGCAATCCGGTCGCCAACGGGTCCAGACTCCCGGTGTGACCAGCCTTATTGGCATTAAACAGGCGGCGAACTTCCTGTAAAGCCTTATTTGAAGACACGCCTAGGCGCTTATCTAACAGCAAAATACCATGAATATTGCGCCCGGATTTACGTTTGGCCATACACTATTCTTTGCTCTCCTTTTCACTGAGCAGTTCGGCCACACGCATACCCGTATCAAATGAATTATCGTAATAAAATCGCAGCTCTGAAATATGTCTCAAACGCATTCTCTTAGCCACATCATGTCTGATAAGCGGCGCCAGTTCATTCAACACATCTATGTTATGCCTCTTACCCGTCTCATCTGCATTCAATACGGTCACATAAATCTTGGCTACAGCCAGATCTTTCGACAAAACTACTTCATTAACCGTTACAAAACCCAGTCGCGAATCGTTGATATCTCTTTGCAAAACAAGCGCTAATTCCTTTTGCATTTGTGAGGCAACCCGCTCGCTACGGCCAAATTCTTTTGCCATTGGCTATATTTCCCGTTTCACTTCGACACGCTCAAATACTTCGATCTGATCGCCAACCTTGACATCGTTGTAATTTTTCACGCCAACACCGCATTCCATACCCATTTTGACCTCATTGGCGTCATCTTTGAATCGTCTTAATGATTCCAGTTGTCCTTCATAAATCACCACATTATTCCGCAACACCCGAATAGGCAGATTTCGTTTAACATAGCCATCAATTACCATACAACCGGCAATTGCACCAAATTTTGGCGAACGAAATACATCCCGCACTTCCGCCAACCCGACAATATTCTCCTGGATTTCAGGCGCCAACATTCCACTAATTGCCCGTTTGACTTCATCAATAGCATCATAAATAACGCTGTAGTAATGTAAATCAATCTCTTTTTCCTCGATTAATTTACGTGCAGTGGCATCAGCACGAACATTAAAGCCAATCAGAATCGCACTCGATGCCAGTGCTAGATTTGCATCGCCTTCATTAATTCCACCGACACCACCATAGACACATTTAACCTGAACTTCGTCTGTTGATAACTTGACCAATGATTCACGAAGCGCTTCCAAACTCCCCTGCACATCTGTTTTAATAACCAGATTAACCGCTGCAGCCTCACCAGCCGACATCCTGGAAAATACCTCATCCAGTTTAGACGCAGCCTGGGCTGCATGCTGACTACTTTTCTTACGATCTTCGCGATGCTCGGCCAACTCTCTGGCCACCCGCTCATTCTGCACCACCAAAAACTCATCACCAGCGTCCGGTGTACCCGACAACCCTAAAATTTCCACAGGCACACAAGGCTCGGCTTCTTTCACAGATTTGCCGTTTTCATCAAACATTGCCCGCACGCGGCCATATTCTTGACCACACAGTACAATTTCACCCTTGTTCAAGGTACCTTTTTGTACCAGTATCGTTGCTACTGCTCCACGACCTCTATCTAATCTAGATTCGATACAAATACCGGAAGCCACACCATCCACCGGCGCCTTTAATTCAAGAATTTCAGCTTGTAAAATTAATGCTTCGATTAAATCACCAATCCCTTCCCCTGTTTTTGCCGAAACCTTAAGGAACTGAACATCACCACCCCATTCTTCAGGCACCACATCAATGCTTGCCAATTCCTGCATCACTTTATCAGGATTAGCCTCCGGCTTATCGATCTTGTTCATGGCAATAATCAGAGGCACGTTAGCTGCGCGAGCATGCTCAATCGCTTCTTTGGTTTGCGGCATGACACCATCGTCAGCTGCCACAACCACAATAACAATATCTGTCAATTCAGCGCCTCGTGCACGCATAGCTGTAAAGGCTGCATGTCCCGGTGTATCCAGAAAGGTGACCGAACCATGATCGGTTTTCACCTGATAAGCGCCAATATGCTGGGTAATACCCCCGGCTTCACCGGCAGCAACACGGGTCTTACGAATATAATCAAGCAAAGATGTCTTACCGTGATCGACATGCCCCATAATGGTTACAATAGGCGCTCTAGGCAATAATTCACGCTCATCGCTGTCACTTTGCACTTCTGCCAACATTTCCTGCTCAAGGTCATCTTCGCTTTGCATGACTGGCTTATGTCCCATTTCTTCAACCAGAATGACAGCCGTTTCCTGATCAATACTCTGATTTATCGTGGCCATCATCCCCAGCTTCATCAAGTGTTTAATCACTTCAGCAGCTTTTATGCTCATTTTCTGAGCCAAATCAGAAACGATAATATTTTCCGGGATCAGGATATCCTTAACTACCGGCGCTACCGGTTTTTCAAACTGATGCTTAACATTCACTGACAATTCCACTTCAGCCTTTTCCCGACGATGCCTGCCCTTTTTGCCTTTTGCTTTACGACCAGATGTAGCATCAGTCGCTTTAGCCGTTACTGCTGTAGTACGACTAACTCGAGCATCCTGCTTTTTCTTGTGCAAAGTCTTTTGTTTTTTGGCTTCAGCCTGCTTTCTGACTTTTTCAGCCATTCTTTGAACAGATGCTTCCACCCGCAGTTTTTTCTCTTCTTCCAGCCTTTTCTTTTTCAGCTCTTCTTCAGATAAACCCGGCTCAGACCCAACTTTTTCTTCTTTTTCCACCTTAACCGAAACGGATACTTGTCCCTCCGCACTAGATTCCTTCTCAACTTTTTTAATTTCAGGCTGCTCTGTTTTTTCTTCCTCTACAGATTCTACAACCACTTTAGCTTCAGCCTGTTCCTGTGTAGTTTTTGTGCCTTCAACAACTGCCAACTCTTGCTCTTTTCTTGCAGCTTCATCGGCATCCTCTTTTTCTTGTCGTTTTTTCTCTTCAGCAAATTTTTGTAACTTAGCCTCCTGCTGTCGAAGCGCATCTTGTTCCGCTGCAATTTGTTTCTGCTGCTCTTCAAGAGCCTGCCTTGCTTTTAAAACCTCCTGATTGTCATCAACAACAGGCGCTTCACTACGCTTAATATAGGTTTTTTTCTTGCGCACTTCAACACTGACTGTTTTTGTTGTTGACCCAGGCATCGAGGACTGTTTTAATTCAGTCACTTTCCGACGCTTTAAGGTAATTCTTTTAGGCGTTTCAGCTTCACTCCCTTCTGATTTACCATGCCGTTTACGCAAATAAGTAAGCAATTTTACTTTTTCAGCCTCATTGACAACTTCTTCGGGTGAATGAGCAGACAACCCTGCTTCTTTCAATTGTTCCAAAAACTGCTCCAAAGGTATTCCAACAACCTTGGCTAATTCCCGTACTGTTTTTTCGCTCATACTTTCCCCTGCCTATTCACCCTGCTCATCCGCAAACCATGGTTCGCGAGCTTTCATAATCAATTCTGCAGCTTTTTCTTCATCCATTCCTGTAAAGTCAAGAATGTCATCAATCGACTGCTCCGCCAGATCTTCCATGGTAATAATCCCTTTAGCCGCCATCTCATGCGCCAGCTCTTCATTCATACCTTCCATTTCAAGCAAATCCCGAGTCGGCTTGGAAGTTTCGATCTTTTCCTCTGAGGCAATTGCATTGATTAATAGGGCATCTTTTGCCCGACTTCTCAGAGCTGCCACCAACTCTTCATCAAAGCCTTCAATTGCCAACATTTCGTCCCCCGGAATATAGGCAATCTCTTCAACATTAGTTAATCCCACCTCAACCAGAATAGCGGCAATTTCCTCATCAACATCCAACTGTTGAATAAAGTCCTGCATGATTTTTGCCGTCGTCTCATCCTGTTCCTGTTCTGCAGCTTCGGCATCCATTACATTAAGCTCCCAACCGGTTAATTCAGTCGCCAGGCGTACATTCTGTCCTCCCCGGCCAATAGCCTGCGAAAGGCTATCTGTTGCCACAGCTACATCCATACTATGCTTGTCTTCATCCACCACAATTGATTGGATTTCAGCCGGCGACATCGCATTAATTACATACTGAGCCTCATTTTCATTCCATAAAATAATGTCCACCCGCTCACCAGCGAGTTCATTCGAGACTGCCTGAACACGTGATCCACGCATACCTACGCAAGCGCCTACAGGATCCAGTCGTGGATCATGGCTTTTTACTGCAATTTTTGCTCGTGAACCAGGATCACGGGCGGCAGCCAAAACCTCAATCATCCCTTCCCCCACTTCCGGAACCTCCAGGCGAAACAGAGCAATCAACAATTCCGGTGCCGTTCTACTAACAAATAATTGCGGACCACGCGGCTCAGATCGTACCGCCTTCAAATACCCTCTGATTCGGTCTCCGATTCTGATTGACTCCCGAGGGATCATATCCTCTCTGGATATATATGCCTCAACGTTACCTCCTAAGTCCAGGTATACACTGCCTTTTTCCAGTCTTTTGACCACGCCGGTAATCAACTCACCAACCCTGGCTTGATAGGCTTCTACAATCTTTTTACGCTCCGCTTCCCTGACTTTTTGAATAATAACCTGTTTAGCTGTTTGCGCAGCAATTCGACAAAAAGCAACCGATTCAATTTGTTCTTCAACAAAGTCGCCAACTTCAATATCTGGATCATCCAGGCGAGCCACTTCCAATAAAATCTGAGACTCAGGAAATTCTACATCACCATCAATTTCATCATTGGCATCGACCACTTCCCAGCGACGATAGGTGTTGTAATCACCCGTTTCCCGATCAATAGCAACACGCACCTTAATCTGATTGGCATGTCGTTTAACCGCAGCAGCTTCCAACGCTGATTCAATCGCCTGAAAAATAATTTCCTTATCAATTTCCTTTTCATTAGCAAAAACATCTGCCACCAATAAAATTTCTTTATTTGCCACTGCGTACTCCTTTATTGAGTATAAATTCAGGCACTAGTCGAGCCTTACTCATAGCCTTGAATGGAACGTCAAAAGTCTGACTACCGTCTTGAAGAATGACAGTACCGTTCTCAACTTTTTTTATCAGACCTGTAATTTTTCTTCGTTTGTTAACCGGCGTAAACAAATTAACGGTTATGGTGCTACCAACAAACTGCTGAAACTGACTCAATTTAAAAAACGGTCTGTCTGCACCTGGTGATGAAACTTCCAACTGGTAATTATCCTGAATAGGATCTTCCACATCCAACATTCCACTGAGTTGATGACTGACTTTTGTACAATCATCCAACAAAATACCATTTTCATTATCAATATAAATTCTAAGTATGCCATGTTGTGGATGCGGGTTATATTCGATACCAACGCATTCGTAACCAAGACCTTCAACAATTGGCTCAATTAAATTCACCAAATGCTCAGGAGCCTGCTTCATTATGTCACCACCTTTTTTCACACAAAAAAAAAGAGCCTAAGGCTCTTCCATAAACAACCAACCAATCTTTAGTATTTTTCTTTGGCCATAAAATAAAAAACCCCTACAAAGGGGCCCGAATAAAAACATCACGGTTTAGCCAACTAGCTTAAAAATATCTTTGCGATTATAGAAATTAATTGCTCTGTCGTCAAGCTGTAATTATCTCTTCTATTAAGCCACTTGCATTAATCATCTAATAGCTTTAAAGGCATTTAATTTGGCACAGGATCCACAATATCATGTAAAATCAGCATTTTTTTCGCCGAGCCTTATATGGATACTCAACGAATAGCCCTCACATCCGGCGAACCAGCGGGTATCGGTCCCGATTTATGCATACAACTCGCCCAATTTAATCACGAATGCGAGATTGTCGTATTAGCTGACCCAGATTTATTAATACAAAGAGCCGAGCAAATGAAGCAATCGGTTTCTATCAAATATTTTAAGTCATCCGCACCCGCCCAACCCACTCAAGCCGGCACAATTACAGTCCTTCCAATTGCTCGCCCCGAAGCAACAATCAGCGGCCAATTAAACCCTCAAAACAGTCGCTATGTTTTGGAATTAATAACGCAAGCCACTCAAGCATGCTTAAACGGATTATTCGACGCTATGGTTACCGCACCTGTACATAAAGGTGTGATAAATGACGCCGACATTCCCTTTACCGGCCACACCGAATTTATTGCCGATTTAACTGGTGGACACCCCGTGATGATGCTGTCCACCCCCGGTCTACGGGTTGCATTAGCCACCACCCACTTACCCTTGTCCAAGGTTAGCACTGCAATTACAGTTGATACATTAATTCGGGTCATTGAAATTCTAAACAAGGATTTACGTCATCGCTTTTCCATTAATAAACCCAATATACTGGTTTGCGGCTTGAATCCACACGCCGGCGAAAATGGACATTTGGGTCGAGAAGAAATTGACATCATCAAGCCCGCATTGAATATATTACGTTCTCGAGGCATCAATCTGCAAGGCCCATTGCCCGCCGATAGTCTATTCACCCCTAAATATCTGAAAACTGCCGATGCAGTGTTAGCAATGTATCATGACCAGGGACTGCCGGTACTCAAACATATGGGATTCGGAGAAGCGGTTAATGTAACCCTGGGGTTGCCCATTATTCGGACATCAGTAGATCACGGCACAGCACTCGATTTAGCCGGCACAGGACGGGGCAGCATCGGTAGCTTAAAATTTGCAATTAACACCGCTTTGGACATGTTAAAAGGTACAAAAAATGACGCATAAAGCACGCAAACGCTTTGGTCAGAATTTTTTGCAAGACCATAATATTATTAACAACATCTTGTCTTATATACACCCATCTGCCAATCAACATTGGGTGGAAATCGGCCCTGGCATGGGAGCGCTCACTGAGCCCTTATTAAAGCAAAAGGTAATATTAGATGTTATTGAATTGGACAGGGATTTGGTTGATTATCTGCAAAACAAATTCAGCTATTTTGGCAACAGTTTGACCATACACAGCGCCGATGCACTGAAATTTGATTTTTCTTCATTAGCCTCTAACCATGAAAAATTAAGAATCATCGGCAACTTGCCATACAATATTTCCACCCCTTTAATGTTTCATTTACTCAACAATAGCGACTGCATTGAAGATATGCATTTTATGCTGCAAAAAGAAGTCGTGGAACGAATATGCGCAGAACCCGGCAGTAAAAAATATGGTCGCCTGAGCATAATGACTCAGTATCATTGCATTGCCGAATTTTTGTTTGATGTCCCGCCGGAAAGTTTTGATCCAAAACCAAAGGTCATGTCGGCTATCCTCAAACTGACACCACATCGAAAACCACCCGTTGCAATTAACGATTTAAACTATTTGAATAAAGTTGTCACTCAAGCTTTTTCACAGCGCCGAAAAACCATTCGTAACTCCCTGAAAAAACTTATCAGCGAAAAACAACTTACAGCATTAGACATAGACCCGACACTGAGGGCTGAATCGCTTACACTAGATGACTTTGCGCAACTCAGCAACCTGCTTGAAGACAAAGAATAGCCCAGTCATAACTGCGACAATATGTCACGCGACGATTTGCCACATTCCACAATAAACAACTTTTGGCTAGAATATATGTAACTCTTAAATGCGCTCCTTAACTAAAGGATCACTTTTTTCAGAGCATATATCCTAAAAAACCTTCTCAATGCGGCTCTTTAGCCGCATTTTTTTGCCCTCCCCAAAAAAATTCACCTTAAACCCACTCTAACAACCAAGAAGAGCCCCGGCAAATGAGAAAGATACTAAGCAAGAATCGGCAAAACGAGGTCAATCAATTTTTTAGAGATTCAATCCTAAAACCTAATGCGGCCCATTCATCCTAGAAAGGTCAGTTGGGCGCGGAATCAAGAGCTTGGGCTAGAATCCGTGAGTCAACTGATTTTTTCCAGGTTCATCTGTGAATGTAAAATAATTTTCAACGAGCAATAAAAAGGCCTTACAAATATTTGTAAGGCCTTGTTTTATCTTTGGTACCGAGGGTCGGAGTCGAACCGACACTCC
>CAYYSO010000100.1:0-9188 GCA_964474415.1 uncultured Methylomarinum sp.
GGTTAGTGTCCAGTTCATTGGCTTGCCTTATCGTGGATTCTGGAAAGATCAACACCTTGTCTGCGCGTGCGCCAGTCGAGCGCGCCTGTAGCGGCGAGATAAATCAGCGTAGCCAGTAATATGCTGATGAAAACCAGTGCCTCCATAAAACCCGGCCAGCCCGATTTCTCTAACGCTACCGACCAGGCATAAAGGAATACACTCTCCATATCAAAAATAACAAAGAAAATAGCCAGGCGATAAAAGGGCACAGAAAATCGCAGATGAACATCGCCAGTAGGTACGGTGCCCGATTCAAAAGGCTCATCTTTGGCTTTGGTGTGGTGCTTCTGTCCTAAAAAAAAACTTCCACCGAGCATAACTGCAGTAATGACCAGAATCGCCACAAAATAAATGATCAACGGCGAAAGGCTGACAGCAAAATCGACTTCTGTATTCATAGTAAGCACCTTAAATTATACCCGTGAAAGTATATAAATTAATTAAAAACTGATTTGTGTTTCCTAAATTTCTTTATGCATACTGCTGGGTTTTATTCGTTACTAAACTTTTCGCGCATATATTTCAAAACCTTGGTAATGTCTTGGTCCGTTAAATCAGGGTTACCGCCATCAGCCGGCATAGCCATAGGACTTCCCGGGGTTTTTAAGCCTTCTTTAACATGTTTAAGATGTCTGAATAAATCCGCATCCGAATTGGCCCCTCTCTTGAAACCAGCAATCTGGGTCAAATCTGGCACTCCGGCAAAGGCCCCAGTGCCATCGCTACCATGACAGGCTGCACAGTTCGCTTGATAAATCTTCATGCCCTTTACATTTTTAATGACAGGGGTTGATGTGGATTTTAAGGGAGCTGTCTCATATTGAGTGCAGGCGGCCAAAAATAGCAGTGATAAAAAAAATACCTTGTACATTTTGTTTTTCCTTGTATTTCAGTATAGAACATATGAGCAACGCCCATGTCAACAGATATAGGCGTTACCTGATTGTCATAAAAAGAGTTAAGTCATTTAAACTTTATCAACCTCCCGTCTTTTCTGCCATTCTTGAAATTGTAGTATATAGCTGTAAATTGCCGGTAGTACCAACAGGTTTAATATTAGTACGGTCAGCATACCGCCCAGCACTGGTGCGGCAATACGATGAGTGACATCAGAACCAGTAGCGGTGCTATACATAATTGGAATTAATCCCGCCATGGTTGAAACGGCAGTCATAACCACTGGGCGCACTCTCAGTGAGGTCGCCAATTCTGCTGCTTCTAAAATTTCTGCAGAGGTTAACGGTTCTTTACTGGCAGCACGGCGCTTGGTAATTTCTATATCGATAAAACTTAGTACCAAGACTCCGATTTCCGCCGCCATTCCGGCCAGGGCGATAAAACCGACATAGACGGCAACCGATAAGTTGTAATCATTTAAATAAATCAGCCAAATTCCACCAATCACGCCAAAAGGCAGTGCCAGCATAATAATGATTGGCTCATAAAAGTTACGAAAATTAAAATACATCAATAAAAAGATAATCAGTAAAGTAGCCGGTACTACGATTTTCAAGCGTTTGGCTGCGCGTTCCATATATTCAAACTGCCCCGACCAGAAAATAGTATAACCGGCTGGAATATCAACTTGTTCTTCCACAAGCTGCTTGGCTTTAGCGACAAAACCGCCAATATCTGAAGTTTTAATATCAACATAAATCCAGGCATTGGGACGGGAATCTTCACTTTTAATGGATGGCGGCCCTCGTCTGAGTTCCAGTTTTGCGACCATGGTCAACGGAATCTGTACGCCTGTTGGGGTTGGAATCAAAACCCGTCGTAGAGTTTGTAAATTGTCACGCAATTCCCGTGGATAACGTAGATTGACCGGGTAACGCTCCAGCCCTTCGACGGTTTCGGTAATATTCATTCCACCCACGGCGCTTTGAATGACATCTTGTACATCTCCCACTGTCAAACCGTAACGCGCAGCTTGTTCCCTGTCGATATCGAAATCCAGATAGTATCCACCTACCGCACGATCGCCAAATGCTGACAGAGTTTCCGGCATCATTTTCATGGTTTGCTCAATATCTTTGGATAGTCGCTGCAAAACATTGAGATCTTCGCCCGCTACTTTAATTCCTATCGGTGTTTTAATCCCGGTTGACAGCATATCGATACGGGTTTTAATGGGCATGGTCCAGGCATTGGCTACACCGGGGAAATGAATGGCTTTATCCATTTCGCTTATCAACTGTTGGGTGGTTTTATTGGGATCAGGCCATTTATCCCTGGATTTAAGGCGAATGGTGGTTTCTGTCATCGATAAAGGCGCGGCATCGGTAGCAGTTTCCGCTCGGCCGACCTTACCAAAGACATGATGAACTTCCGGAAAGGTTTTTAAAATTCTATCAGTTTGTTGTAATACCTCTTTAGCTTTAGTGATAGAAATACCGGGAAAAGTCGTGGGCATATACAAAAGATCGCCTTCATCCAGTGGCGGCATAAATTCACTGCCTAATTTTGAATAAGGGTAGTAAGTTGCCGCCAGCAAACCCATCGCCAAAATAATGGTAACAACACGCCATTTCATTGCTAATTTTAATGAAGGTGCATGCAAAGCATGTAACAGCCGGTTAATCGGGTTTTTATATTCAGAAATGATTTTTCCGCGAATAAAATACCCCATCATTACCGGTACCAGCGTAATTGACAGAATAGCTGCCGCTCCCATCGAATAGGTTTTAGTGAATGCCAATGGACTGAATAAACGACCTTCTTGGGCCTGCATGGTGAAGATAGGCAAAAAGGATACGGTAATCACTAATAATGAAAAAAACAATGCCGGCCCGACCTCAATAGAGGAATCCCTGATTGCCTGCCAACGTTCGTTTATAGTTAACTCCGAGCCTTTGTCTTCTGCTGCATTAGCAAGATGTTTGTGGGCGTTTTCTACCATGACGATTGAACCATCAGCCATGGCGCCGATGGCAATGGCAATACCACCTAAAGACATGATATTGGCATTCAGTCCTTGGAACTTCATCACAATAAAAGCCATTAAAACCCCTAAGGGTAAGACGAGAATCGCTACAAGGGCAGATCGCACATGTAACAAAAACATCATAATGACCAGACTGACAATGGTTAATTCTTCTATCAAGGATCCAGTTAGACTGTCTACAGCGCGTTCAATCAAATCTCCACGATCATAAGTGGTGACAATTTCGACGCCTTCAGGCAAACCTTTTTTGAGTTCTTCCAGTTTTTTTCGTACTCCTTGAATAGTCGCCAGGGCATTTTCTTCAAATCTCATGACCACTATGCCCCCAGCCACTTCGCCTTCACCGTTTAATTCCACCAGGCCGCGACGTAATTCAGGACCCAGTTGAATATGTGCCACATCCTGTAAGCGAATGGGTGTTCCGTTTTGGTCTACACCGACTGGAATAGTCTTCAGATCAGCAATCGATTTGATATACCCCAAACCTCTGACCATATATTCAGTCTCGGCCATTTCTATTAAACGACCACCGACATCATTATTGGATTCCTTGATCGCTTTAATAACTTTGGCGAGCGGAATATGATAGGCCTCCAGTACATTGGGATTGACTTCAACCTGATATTGTTTGACATAGCCGCCAACAGAAGCTACTTCCGAAACTCCAGGAACGGTTTGTAACGGATACCGCAAATACCAATCCTGCAGAGAGCGTAATTCAGACAAATCATGTTTTCCGGTTCTATCGACCAGAGCATATTCGTAAACCCAACCCACTCCGGTAGCATCAGGTCCTAAAGAGGGTGTAACCCCGGCCGGCAAACGACCGCTGACATAATTCAGATATTCTAATACCCGGGAACGCGCCCAGTACATATCGGTGCCATCTTCAAAAATGATATAAACAAAAGACAATCCAAAAAATGAATAGCCTCGAACCACTTTTGATTTTGGAACGGCCAGCATTGCTGTGGTCAACGGATAGGTCACCTGATCCTCGACCACTTGCGGAGCCTGGCCTGGAAATTCGGTAAAGACGATGACCTGGACATCAGACAAATCCGGAATAGCATCCAGCGGTATATTCTTGTAACTCCATATTCCAGTCATGGTTATGATCAATGTCGCTATCAAAACCATAAATCGATCTTTTAAGGAACTGTTGATAATGGCATTAATCATGTTTCATATCTCCTTGTTGCATGTCTTCCATTTTCTGCTTAGCCGGTTCTTTTGCAGTATTTTTTGGCTCCATCATTTTAGCGGTTGCTTCGCGTAGATTGGATTCTGAATCAATCAGAAATTGTCCGGAAGTAACCACTTCTTCACCTTCTTTAACGCCTTTCAAGATAGCGATTTTACCATTGGATGACAGCCCTAGTTCAACCGGACGCGGTTCAAACTTGCCGGGTGCACGCACCACAAAAACCTGGGCTCGTGTTCCAGAACGAATCAAAGCCTCTGAAGGAATAACAATAGCATTCACTCGTTTTCTGGCATAAATAGACACCTCGGCAAACATATCGGGTTTTAACAGTAACTCCGGGTTTTCAAAAACCAATCGCACTTTGATGGTGCGGGTTTTAGCTTCGGCATAAGGATAGATATAAGCCACATGACCTTTGAAGATTTTCCCGGGAACGCCGACCAATTGCATATCCACGGTATCGCCTTCTCTCACCCAGGGTAATTCATATTCATAAATATCAGCATAAACCCAGACTGTACTTAAATCAGCAATCATGTAGATTTCCGTTTTGGGCGTTACATATTGTCCTTCGCGTGCGCCGATGTTCATGACAATACCGGCTGCCGGTGTATGAATGTGCAGATTTTTTTTGATTTTATGGGTACGTTCCAGTTCACGGATTTGATGAGCCGGAACATCCAGCAATTGCAGACGTTCACGGGAGCTGGCCACTAATTCTTTGGCGCCGCGGCGGATATCTTCAATCGGACTTTTTTCCAGCGCTTTCAAATTATGTAATGCCAGCAGATATTCTTCTTGGGTAGTCACTAATTGTGGCGAATAAATGCTTAACAAATCAGTATCTTTTTTTACCCATTGACCGGTTTTATCGACATGCAGTCGATCAATCCAGCCTTCAATTTTGGGATGTAAACGAACCAGTACTTCTTCATTATAGTCAACCCGGCCGACTGCCCGGATTATATGAGACAGGGTGCCTCTAACTGCTTTAGCCGTGCGCACTGACATTTCCTGAATGACTGTCCCATCGATGTTGACCGTACCGACAGGTTCATCATTGCTACTATCATCGGCATAAACAGGCACATAATCCATACCCATGGCATCCTTAGCCGGTACCGGAGAGGTAACTGAAGGATTCATCGGACTGCGATAAAACAGGATTTTACGTTCTTTGGGTTTGTCTGCCTTGGCATAAACCGGCACATAATCCATGCCCATTGAATCTTTGGCCGGCACCGGTGAGGTAACCGATGGATTCATCGGGTTGCGATAAAACAATATTTTTCTTTCGGAAGAACTTGTGGTGTGCTGTTCGTCGGCTTGTTTAGGATTGGCCAACCAATAACCGCCGGCCAATCCTATAGCAAGCGCCAGCGGGGTAATCATCAATAGGCTCTTATTCATAAATATCTTCCTTGCCGATCATGGCAGTCAGTTGTGCCAACGCCTGGTTAGCTTCAGTTAAAACTTTCCAGTATTGGATTTCATAGTTGTATAAAGTGATTTGGCTGCGCACCAGGTTGAGGAAATCGACCTTGTCCACCTGATAGCCTGCGAGCATGGATGCCACGGTCTGTCTTGCCTGTGGAATGATGCCGCTTTTATATAACACCGTCTGGTTTTTAGATTGCCGAAAATCACTGGTGGCTTTTGAAATGTCAGCACGCACCTTATCCCACTCATCCTGTAAGTCATATTTTCGTTGTATCAATTCACGGCTGCGCTGATCGACAGCTTTGCTTTGTTTGGTGGAAAAATAGAGGGGTACGGTCATACTGAGTTTCATGGTAAGAAAATCCGCTCTATCCTGGTTGGCCAGGGTATTATCTCGGCCGCCGTAATAAGCGCCGACTTCAAAGTCTGGATAATAATCTTTTTTCGCCAGATCAAGTCGTGATTTTGCGGCGTTGATTTTTTCACGCTTTGCAGCCAGTAATGCCCGATATTGGTCAGCCTGTTCAAATAATAGGGAATCAGCCAGTAAATCGGGCAATTGTTCGGTGACCTTTACCGGAATACGGATTTTGTTATCTGCCGGGATATCGAGTAATGCATTTAATTGCGCCTCGGCATTTTCCCGGGCGCCGATAAGCACTAATTCGGTATCAAACAGTTTTGATAATTCCAGTTGAGCCAATAACACATCCTGTTGCAAACCTTCGCCGACTTCATATTTGGTTTGCGCGATTTCAACAAATTGACGTAACAAATCCTGGTTGACATGGATAATTTCAATGGCACGGTCCAGATAATAAAGCGCCCACCAGATTTTTTTGACATCGCGTAATAACAACCAGCGAACTTCAGTGACATCATGTGAAGCGGCTTGTGCTTCATAATCGGCAGCCTGTTCGCGCAGAGCCAGTTTACCGGGGAAAGGAATGGCCTGAGAAATACCACCCTGTAACTGGGTCATATTTTCCTGGCGGGTATCAAAGGTATCGACCGGCAGGTTCACAGAATTAAAACTGATCACCGGATCGGGCAGGGTGCCGACCTGTGAGGGTATTGCTGCCAGCGCTTCAGAACGGGCCTGAATCGCAGCCAGACTAGGGTTGTCCTTGACAGCGATATCGAGCGCTGCTTGCAGCGTTAACTCACTATCATCAGCCTGCACCAAGGCGGATAAAAATTGCAGCACCAGAATCAGCGCTGTTTTGTTGGGTAAATGCATGATTTCCTCATAACATACGAAAATAAAATACCGGAATAGCCGGAATATGATTTAGAGAAAGGTATGTACAACAGTGATTATCGGTCAAGTAGATTCTGACCTGTCATATACTTACAGGATATGCTGAACTTGCGTTTCGTAGTTCACATCCCAAATGACAAGATTAATCCTTAAAAAACTGAGTTTTTATTACAGCTATAATGGATTTTCTTTATATCGGACACACTTATCCTCTGCTAGAGGGTAAGTATAGGGGGTCTTAGATCAGGTGAAAGTACAGCATTATCAAATGATTTGTATTCGAAACTGGAATAATTGCTTGGTTCTTTTGTATCTATAGATGGTATAGATGTGACTATCCCATCGCCGCCACAAGCATGAAAGGAACAACTGCCGCTGACATGACAATGCATGTCATCAGTTTGATGTTGAGAATTTTTTTGATCAGTCTGCAGGTAATTTGAATTAATATCATTAGCAGATGAAACAAAGCTGTCTGTGATGTGATGGCCAGACAACATCATACCTGCGCATTGGCTGAACGCAGAGGTAATAGGAGCTATTACCATCATAAGTATGAGTAAAATTGAAAGGCGTTGTCTGGACATGAATGGATTTAAGTCTTTAATGCTTAACAATATAGACTAATTGAGAATTATTTTCAAATTGAATTCGGGTTTTGTCTTGAAATCCCTGAATGCTAATTAATTACTTTCCATGTTAACTGCTCCCCGGCTTTCAATGGTGTAATTTCAACTTTATCTTGAATGTAATAATCAGGTACTTTCCAGTTTTGTTTTTGCAGGGTTATTGTGCTGGTATTTCTGGGGAGTTGATAAAAATCCGGACCATAAAAACTGGTAAAACCTTCCAGTTTATCCAGTGCGTTCTCTTGTTCAAAAACTTCGGCATAAAATTCCATGGCGGCATGAGCGCTGTAACAACCGGCGCAACCACAAGCATTTTCCTTTAAGTGGGTTAAATGCGGCGCACTGTCAGTACCTAAGAAAAATTTGGGATTGCCGCTGGTGGCGGCTTTGACCAATGCCTGTCTGTGATGTTCACGTTTGATAATCGGCAGACAATAATAATGCGGTCGTATACCTCCGGCCAGAAGGGCGTTGCGATTAAACATCAAGTGTTGTGGGGTAATAGTTGCCGCGACCTTGCTTGATGCGGCTTCAACAAATTGTACGGCTTCCTGAGTGGTTAAATGTTCAATCACAATACGTAATTTAGGAAATTGATTCACAATTCGACTGAGGTTTTGTTCAAGAAATATTTTTTCCCGATCAAATATATCGTATTGTTCGGCGGTAACTTCGCCATGAATCAACAAGGGCAGGTTGTATTTTTCCAACGCCGCCAGAACAGGGAAGATGCCTTCCAGGTCTGATACGCCGGAATCGGAGTTGGTGGTGGCGCCGGCCGGATATAATTTAAATGCATAGACATGTTCTGATTCCGATGCTTTCTTTATTTCTGCAACTGCAGTGTTATCGGTCAGATACAAGGTCATTAAAGGATTAAAGCCGGAGTCTTGCGGCAAAGCGCTTAAAATTTCATCCCTGTAAGTCAGTGCCCTGGCCACTGTGCTAACCGGTGGGCGGAGATTGGGCATAATAATGGCGCGACTAAATTGGTGGGCAGTGTGGGCGATAACGAGAGCTAAAATATCACCATTTCTGACATGCAAATGCCAATCATCCGGTTGTGTGATCGTTAATTTATCCATTCTTTTCAATTTTCTATTAAAATACCTTTCTATTCTATAGAAGGGGCTTGAAAAAAGAAATTATGCCCATATAAACTGTCTTATTTTATTCTGGAGAAGTTATGCCAATTTATGAATACCAATGTAGTGCGTGTGGACATGAGCATGAAGCGTTGCAGAAAATGAGTGATAAGCCTTTAGTGGCATGTCCAGCCTGTAATGAACCGGAATTAAAAAAGAAAATATCAGCTGCTGGATTCAGATTAAAAGGCAGCGGCTGGTATGAAACAGATTTTAAAAACGGAAGTAAAAAAAATACAGCGGGCGACAAAGCAGCGCCAGCCAAAACCGGAGGTAGCTGTTGCGGGGGCGGCGGTTGTTCCAACCATTAACGTCATTAAGGTAATTTAAAATAGCGATATATTGTTTCCACGCTTTGCCATTGATATTAAGCTATGGTGTAGGTGCGGATTTATCCGCACTGTGCGAATGAATTCGTACCTACATTCTGCTTATGTTAACGATAGTGCGAGTTTGCATGGGAACAGAACAGGGAAATTGTTTCTGTGAGTTACCTAAGGCGATTTCAACAATAATTTGG
>CAYYSO010000101.1:0-9161 GCA_964474415.1 uncultured Methylomarinum sp.
AGAACATTAATGTCTGATAGCTTTAATTTAACCAGAAAACAACAGGAAGTTTATGAGTTTCTGCTTAACAAGCAGAGCCAGTTCAATCATCCTCCGACCCTAGCCGAACTTTGTCAGGCCATGGGCCTTAAATCCAGAGGTTCATTACATAAGCATATTCAGGGGTTGGTTGAAGCAGAACTGGTGGAACCCCTTAACCGTAAACAACGTGGAATCCGCCTAAAAGAACAAGGTGTTACCGAAGTTCTTAGGGAAAACACTTTGCCCATAGTCGGTGCAATCGCCGCCGGACAACCTATTGAAGCCATCGAAAACATCAGCTACATGTCAGTTCCAGAACAACTAAAAACTGATAACCCCTGCTACATCTTAAAGATTAAAGGCGACTCTATGATTGATGCAGGAATTTTTGATGGTGACTGGGTGATAATTGAGCAGCGTAGCATTGCCAGAAACGGAGAGATTGTTGTCGCCCTGATTGACAAAACAGAAGCCACCCTGAAAACCATTGAACAATACCCCCATGAAACTGTTTTAATTCCAGCCAATAAAGATATGCAGCCCATGCGTTTTCAACCCAGGCAGGTCGAAATCCAGGGGGTACTCATTGGACAAATGAGAAGTTACCAATAACTACAAAGAGGTAAACCACATGATGACTCGTATCCATATGCAAGACCAGGTTCGTAACAGAATTAATGACTTAATGAATGAAAACTCCAGCATTGACTGGGATGAAATATTTCAAAATGCGGCAACGCTTATCCTGGTGGCCTTATTTATGACACTGGGATTGAGTTGGTGAGCTTTTTAGAAAGCCACCGGTCTTCAATCCTATTGAACATGACTCACCCTGAGTTATTGAGAAGTTACGGTATAATCACCACTCTCCTTACAATTGTGGATGCAACATGTTAAAACTTTTTCATATTATCTTTGTGCTGTCGTCGTTCGCCAGTTTTAATATCCGAATGGCGTTAGCACAGCAAAAATCAGCCTTGTTGCAAGGCAAATTATTTAAAGTTGCACCCCATATTATCGATACACTGCTTCTTTTAAGCGGTATAGCGCTGGTATTTCAAGGCAACTGGATAGACAAGGATTATGGTTGGATAATCAGCAAATTCATTGTGCTGCTTTTTTATATTATATTCGGCATTATTGCCATGCGCTGTTCAGGAAGCAAACGCTGGCTGGCCTTTACCTCTGCTGTTAGTTGTTTTGCCTATATTTTTATAATGGCTATTAGCAAGCATGGATTTATTGCTTAAATCTGTCCTTGCACTGATTCCATATTATAAATAAAAGGGATTTTCTTCAATCTGTTGTTCCAACCATCTTAATATCTGTTTGGCGCTGTTAAATTCAGAATGTTTGATTTCTAAAGGGGAGTTGCCGGTGACTACATCCCAGCGCTGTAATAATGCTTTTAATTTAATCCGTGATGTGCTGGTAAAATGGTACTGTTCTATTAAAGCTTGATATAGCAGAGGTTCCGTCTCTGTTATACCTCGTCTGAGCGTCATTAACCGTTCGACAATAATATCAATATTGGTTAATTGCAGATTTATCCATGCAGATACCGTTTTTGCTTTAATGGTATCTACAGACTGATGTTGATTATCAGAGATAACTTTTAAACAGTGAATCAATTCACTGGAACTGAATTTTATTGCCATTTCAAAAAACGCCACAGCCTCCATATCATATAAACCATCAATACTATATTCTGTGTGAGGTTTTAATAAGGTTATGAGATTTACACTTGGAACCGGAAAATCACCCACAAATTGCGGGTAAAACTTTTTTTTACCATTTTCCGCATCAATAATTTTATCAGCCAGATACATTGAACCCAGCGACTTGCTTTTATGTCCGGCAATTCCCAGATTTATTAATACCGGATTTTGTGTATTCTGAAAAAGAGCCATACTGTAAGTCACCGCCCCAGCCATCGCTACCTTCCCTACACCGGTAATAATCGCTAAAATTTCACCATTACTGTAAAGTTCAAAAGGATGCTGCTGAGACAGCTTTTTTAAAGCATATTTTTGGATCAATGGCTTAGCTTCGCACGCTAGTGCGATAAAAAAATATAGCAAAGGCGATTTTTTTTTCATTGTTTAACAAATCGCTCAATAATGAGTTGATAATTTTCGGCTTCTTGCTGTTTATTTCGTTTTAACGCGCCTTGCCGATAAATCTTGCATTTTTTCACCAGCATCTTGATAGCCGCTTCTTTATCTGTCTGTTGTAATGAATCATCGGCGATAATTTTCTCCAAAGCAATAATTCTAAAGCGATCCATTCCCCAATATCTTGCCGAAAGCTGATCCTCATGCCCACCATATTTGATAATTTGAGCTTCATCAATAAACGCCACTGGGTATTTGGCTGTGATTCTCAACCATAAATCATAATCTTCACAGGCCGGTAAAGTTTCGTCGAACACGCCAACCTCTTCAAATACAGAGCGATGAATTATGATTGAGGAAGGAGACATGGCACATAAAGGCAAACAACGCTGAAAAATCCAGCCCCCTGTTTTTTTATGCTTATTCATTTGATTGACACGTATGCCGTTTCTAAGCCAGATTTCCTCGGTATGGCAAATTTTTATCTCTGTTTTATTACTTAAAACCTGTTGTTGCATTTTCAATTTTTCCGGCAACCATTCATCGTCGGAATCCAAAAATGCAATCCAATCACCGTTAGCCAGACTAATTCCAACATTACGAGCATGGCTGACACCTTTATTCTTCTGAAAACAGTATTGCACATCCGGAAATTTTGTTTTGATCATCATATCGGTATCGTCATTTGAACCATCATCAATGACAATTACTTCATCAGGCGGGCAGCTCTGAAAAAACACCGAATTAAGCGCCCTTTGCAATCTTTTACAGCGATTGAAGGTTGGAATCACTACCGAAATACTAAACATCTATTTCTTAGTTTTGATTAATTGTTGAAATCTATTAATAATAGTCATAGATTTAATACGATTATTATCCGAATTCAGGAGAAATCAAAATGTCTACTGCTACAAAAATAAAGCCGGAAAGACGTCAACAAGCTCGGCATCTGGTGAATGAATTACAACAAGAACAGCGAGAAGTCTGGTCACTGTATTGCCAAATTGCGGAACTGACCCCATTCAAAGACAACACAGAAGTCAAATCCATGCTGAAAAAATTTGCTGAAGCGATGGTTGATTATGTTTCATTGGGCCATTTTGGTATTTATGAACGTTTATTAGCCGGCACCGAACGCCGTGAAAACGTCCTGATCAATGCGAAAGCCATCTATCCAAAATACTCAACGACTACCGAGACTGTTGTTTCATTCAATGATCAATACGATGACACGAAAGCTAAATTCAATACAAGCACTCTGGAATCCGATTTATCTAAACTGGGTGAAACTCTTGCCAAACGTATGGAAATTGAAGATCAATTGTGCTCTTTGCTAATAGATTAGCCAAAAGGTACAGGTACACACAATACGTACCCTATACAAGCTAATATTTAACCCCAGGAAAATTTTATAGATTAATCACCTACAGTCGTTCCAGACCCTTTTAATTCCCGGGCTTCTTTTACAAACATATCTTTTAACCGGTTAAATGCCGACCATAATGTTTTATCCATAACAACCTGATCGCCAATAGACACAATGATCCGGGTTAATTCAGGAATTTTGGTTTTGGTGGACAACATATAAATCGGCTGCACATAAAGAATGGAATGACCCATTGGTAAAATAATCATACGGCCTCGCTTTACAACAGATCCATGCTGATCCCACAACGAAAACTGTGCTGAAACATCCGGGTCCTGATCAATCAAAGCATTCACTTGAGCAGGTCCATTCACCTGGACATCCTTGCGAAACTTATAAATGGTAATTCCCGGATTATATGAGTCGCCACACTTGGTTTTGTCCAGTGTACCAGTAACGCCTACCATGCTTAGGTTATCTCTGTTAATTGGAGTCATTGGGTTAATCATGACAAATTCTTCACGATTATTACAATGTCCAAAATCCATAGTAATAAAATAGGGACGAACCTCTTTGCTGTTAAAAGTTGCAAACTGCCAGGTTTCCGCCTGCTCATAAAATAATGCCGGCGCTGTCTGATGATATTTAGCAAAAACCTTCATTTGCATATAATACAAATCGCGAGGGTACCGCAAATGATTTCTGAGTTCTTCAGGTATTTCGTCAAGTCCCTTAAATACTCCCGGGTAGGCCCGATTATATGCCTTTATAATAGGATCATCCGGTTCGGCTATGTAATAATCAACCGAACCGTCATAGGCATCGACGATAATTTTGACCGAATTGCGAATATAATTGAAGTCATGTTGTCCATCAAGAAAGTTATCTGCCGCAGGCTTGGACACCGGATATTTATCCGAAATGGTATAGGCATCCTGAATCCAATAAAAACGGTCTCCAGTAATAACCAGATAAGGCGCTTTATCCAGATGTAAAAAAGGCGTCAAGGTATTAATTCTTTCAATAATATTTCTGCGTATATGTAATTTGCTTTGTTTAGATATATTAGCCGAAAAAAAGATTTTTTCGTCTTTAAGATAAAATGCAAACAACATTTTTCTGAAATAGGATGAAATTGGCATCCCTCCATCGCCCTCATAATCACCAGCGCTGGCATCTGATCCTGATAATCCGGCTACATATAATTTATTTGGCGCTACTGCATATTCATACGGTTCCCGACCATAATAAATATCCGGATGCTTAACCTTAAACCCCACATTGGAGGCCATGTCCAAATCGCGTAAATACCAGATAATTGGTTTATTGGCATCCTGGGCCGCAGGGGTGACCACAGCTCCATAACCATGAGTGTAGCGTAAATGAGTATTTTCCCAGTTTTGCGCCTCAAGAGGTAATTTTTTGATATTCATTTCCCGGGCAGCCAGATTGACCTGTTGATAATGCCCATTCAGATAATAGCGATCCTCATTCACTCCAGGAAAACGGTAATAAGGACGAATTGCCTGTAACTGCTGATAAACGTCTGTTAAAAATTCTCTATCCCAAACTGGAATATTTTCAAAATGTTTTTTGCTCGACCAATTTTCAATATCTTTGCTGGCATCCAGTTTAACTGTAAAATCAATAATATTAATATTGTTTAAATCGTATGCATCCAGTGTCGCATCAATATTATATTGCATGAACGAACCTTCTGCCTTCACTGGATTCGGCTTAACTATAAAAGTTGTCATCAAGTCTGGAATAAACTCAACTTTCTGCAAACCGAGAACTGATAAAAAAACCACCCCGGAAATAATCAACGGCAACTTGATCCGATGTTTTTCTGAAAAAATGAATATTGCAGCTGTAATCGCTATCATCAAAAAAGATATAATGGATAGCCAGATTAACGGTAATTGATAGCGCATATCCACAAAGCCGGGACCGCTAAAAACCGGCTCATGGGAGTCAATATAAAGCAGTGAATACCGATCCAGTAAAAACCCCCAGATCACAAAAAGTACGATAAACCCCAGCAAAATAGCCAAATGAGTTTTTGCCCCCAAAGGGTATTCGATATTCTGATTCGGCACAAAAATATGTTCCAGCCAATATAAACACCCTACCAGAAAGAACAGGATAATCGAGGTATATAACAACTCCTGTTGAATCAGCATATAGATAGGATATGACAACATATAAAAACTGACATCACGGTTATATACCGGATCACTGATACCCGAATCACTGCCAAAGAAAAACAGCAACCCCTGTTCCCATTGTTGATAAAATGGAATAGCTATCACTACCGCCAGTAAAAATGAAACCGGCGTATAGATTTTTACCGATCCGTCCATAAAAACGTCAGCAAAACGCTGAAAACGGCGTCTTTTATCGGCATCCAGTAAAACAGCATCTGGTGGATTTAAGCCCAGATATCGCGACGCGACCCAGAAATGGAAGAAGAAAACAGCAAAGAAAAACAGTGTCACACTACCGGAAAGAATAAATCGGTATAACAGTCTTAACCAAAAATAGCCTTCAAACTGAAGGGAACGGAACCACCACAGGTCGACAAACAGATCGAGAAAAAAGAAGTAGAATGCAACATATAAAATAACAGCAATAACAATTGTTGCGCCTACTAAAGCAGGTAGCAGTTTCCAGTTACGCATAAGCTCCTCTTTCAAATAGATTTTTTATTGCATGTTTTCTGATCACGGTCTGACAACATACAGCTGATTAGCGTTATTCTAACACTCAACTTTAGATCAGATGCTTTGAAATTGTTAAGACACTCCGTAAAACCCAACTCGCTCATTATTCCACAACCATAAATTATAGCTATTTTACTTTTCAGCTATCGCAGTAGGTATTGATAGATTCGTACTGTACGGATCTATCGCACAAGCAACCCTACTCATATTTTCTTAATTTAATTAAGGCAACCCCGATCCGGATATATTATTTATTGCGCGTTGTCCAATGACTCTGATTTTAGGAAAAGGGTATTTTTTACGCGTTATCTAAACCTACAAATCACAGCAAGCTTTTACTGACCACTTCAAACACATCCCTGGAAATATCTTCACTGCTTATTATCCGCTGTAACTGAGCTTTCATTAATTGCTGACGGCCTTCATCATAACGCCGCCACTGCGTTAATGCAGATACTATCCTTGCAGCCACCTGTGGGTTAAGATTATTCAATGCAAGCACCTGCTCTGCTAAAAACTGATAACCACTGCCATCTTTAGCATGAAAATGCAATGGGTTTGCTTGACTGAAGGAACCCACTAATGCCCGTACCCGGTTCGGATTTTTCAGATCAAACGCAGGATGTGACATCAATTCCTGTACCTTTTCAAAAGCATCCGGCATACTGCTGCTTGCCTGTAATGCAAACCACTTATCAATAACCAGCGTTTCATCCTGCCATTGCTGATAAAAACTTTGTAAACAGGCGACTTTGGCCGGGTGCAGACTGTTTACAATCACCGATAATGCCGCTATCTGGTCGGTCATATTAGCAGCGCCTGCAAATTGCTGCTGAGCCAACTGATAACTGTCATCTGATTGCAAAACCGTTAAATAACTTAAACAGATATTTTTAATCCGTCTCCTGCCAATTGCATCGGCACTATTGTGTCTTTCATCCCGGTGATTTTGCTGATATAAATGCAGAAAATGTTCCTGCAATTGTTCTGCAAGGGCTTTTTTGACAATCTCTCTGGCTTGATGAATCGCATCGACATCAATGACATCCATTTGTCCGGCCAGATAGCTTTCTTCCGGCAATTTCAGTAAACATGCAAAATAGGATAAATCCTCCCAGTTTTGTTTCAATACCTTTTGATAGGCTAGAATAATCACTGGGTTGATATGCAACTCACGACCATTATGCAAATCATCAATCAATCCGAAAATAATTTGAGAAGACATCTGTTGCGCAGCTTCCCAGCGGTTAAATGTATCCGGGTCATAACTGAGCAAAAAAGCCAGCTCTTCCGGACTTCGCTGCATTTTCAAAATTACCGGAGCAGAAAAACCTCGCAATAATGAAACGACAGGTTTTTCGTCTACCTGTGTAAAAGTAAAGGTCTGCTCTGCTTCAGTCAGATTTAAAATTAACTCATCGCCGGATTGTCCATCGGTCAGTTTCATTGGCATAATTTGCCCGTCTGACGACAACAATCCCGTTTTTACCGGAATATGCAAAGGCTGTCCGCCCTTTGGATCACATTGTTTAAGGGTTAATTTATACTGCCGGGTATCGGAATCGTAACGTTCCTCTACTTCCACCACAGGAGTACCGGCCTGGGAATACCAGCGTCTGAATTGGGTTAAATCGACAACGTTTGCGGCCTCCATCGCCTTGACAAAATCGTCACAGGTCACCGCCTGCCCGTCATGACGCTGAAAATATAAATCACTGCCTTTACGGAACCCCTCGGCCCCCAACAAGGTATGTAACATGCGCACTACCTCGGCGCCTTTTTCATACACCGTCAGCGTATAAAAATTATTGATTTCAATATAGGAATCCGGGCAAATGGGATGAGCTAAAGGCCCGGCATCCTCGGCAAATTGCCGGGTCCTCAATAAATTAACATCTTCTATGCGTTTAACCGCTTTAGAGGTGCGGTCACCGCTAAACTGCTGATCACGAAAAACCGTAAAGCCTTCTTTCAAACTGAGCTGAAACCAGTCACGGCAGGTGATTCGGTTACCGCTCCAGTTATGAAAATATTCGTGACCGATAACCCCTTCAATATGTTCATAATCACTGTCTGTCGCCGTATCAGGTCTTGCCAGGACAAATTTGGTATTAAAAATATTCAATCCCTTGTTTTCCATGGCCCCCATATTGAAATGACCGACCGCAACAATCATATACAGATCCAGATCATATTCACGGCCATAAACCTCCTCATCCCAGCGCATCGCATTCTTAAGTGACTGCATGGCATGATCGCATTTATCAATGTCATGTGGCTCAACAAAAATCTGACAACTGATTTTGCGACCACTCCTGGTTTCAAACTGATCTTCGATACACTCCAGCTGCCCCGCAACCAGCGCAAATAAATAACACGGTTTGGCAAAAGGATCTTCCCAGATCACCCAATGACAATTATCGCTTGTGTCGCCCTGCGCCACTTTATTACCATTGGAAAGCAGGACGGGATATTTATCCTTATCGGCCACCAGCGTGGTTTTAAATTTGCTCATCACATCAGGCCGATCCAGGAAATAAGTAATTTTCCTGAATCCTTCTGCCTCACATTGAGTACAAAGCATGGTGTTGGATTGATACAATCCTTCGAATGCAGTATTACTTTTCGGATTAATGGTATTTTCGATAACCAAAATAAATGTCCCCTGCTGAGGTACATCATTAATAATCAACGATTCCGCCGTCTGCAAATAATGCTGACTATCCAACGCCACACCATCCACAGCGACACTGATTAACTCCAGTCCCTCACCCATCAAAACCAGTTCTTTACTTTGACTCTGGCATTGCGGATTACGTAGCATAGTCAGATGAGACTCCACCCTTGTCTTTTCTTCATCAAGAATAAAATTCAACTCTGTCTTTTGAATTAAATATTCAGGAACCGTATAGTCTTTTAAATAGATCGTTTGAGGAT
>CAYYSO010000102.1:0-8812 GCA_964474415.1 uncultured Methylomarinum sp.
CCGGATAAGTGGCAAGAGGTAAATAAACTGTCGTAATTCTTACTTCATCGACCAGACTGTCAACAATTGGCCGGGCTGCCTGGTAATGACCATCGTCAATTAAATCCTCAAGCTCATTTTCCAGTTTTTTGATGATTTTTAAATCATGAATGCCTTCAATATACTGAACCCGAATGTCGATTGGTACCAGGTTTAATGCAGGGTCCCTGGTCAGTAGAAGATGCAGGTTACCTGACGCGACTTGTAATGCGGCCAAAGCCTGTTTCGGTTGGTTATTATCAAGTGCTTTCAATGCAGTTTCTGTGGCTTTAAAAGCATCAGCCGCTTCTTTAACAATTTGTGTGCGAAGCCCGGTCTCCTTTTTCTTGATATTGGAATCAGAATGTTTGATTGCCGTATGTTTTAAGCTGGTTGCCAAGACCTGCGGAGTAAATGAAACCAATGATAATGATACAGCCAGTGGTATGGTCGCTACTTGAAAGGTTTTTTTTAGTTTTGAATCTTTAATTTTCATGGTTTTTTCCTTCAATTAAATTGATAACATGGATACTTTTGTATCAAGTGGTTTTTTCGTTAATATGTCAGTGTTGGCGCATTAATTTTTATTAATTGCAACGGTATTAAAGTGGTGATGCAAACTATAAAAATCTTCTTTACCGGGAAGCCTGAATTCTAGTTTTCCCCAAAAAGCCCCTGATTCTGCTTGGGATTTGGCAGGCATATTTTTTCTTAAAGGAACCAATACGGTATCGCCAGGGTCCAGAACCAGCGGTTTATCACCATATTTGCGAACACTGGAAATAAAGTGAGGATTATTACTGTTGGATTGATAAATTAATTCAGTTTGGTCAATTTCCATTGGTAAGGTTCCCGGGTTAAATAAGCCCAAAATCAGGATATTGCGCGACGCATCAAACTGTTCAAAACGAACAACTGGAATAGCCTGGACTATGCCGGTAAATTCATTTTTATTTTTGATGAATCTGGCTGTCATCCAGCCTATCGTGAACGCGACCAGCATTGAACATAAACTAATAATGAAATATTTTTTGTTCATATCATTTCTACTTGATATACATCCAGGTATTCAGCAGAAATCAGGCCAAAATTTAACTAATTGTTTTTTATAGATATAAAAGGAAGATTCAGAATGGAAACCGGCCAATTTGACCTAAACTGGAACCTGAATAACGGCCATTGTGGCCGTTATTCGGATGGGATTAACAATTATTGAGTTTACGACGCAGGGTTCGCTCTCCGATACCCAGCGCTTTTGCCGCTTCAATACGATTACCACCACTGTCAGCCAGAGCGGCATGAATCAAAATCTGTTCAGCTTCCGCTAGTGTAGAGCCTGTCGGGATAGTTACACCGCAAGTGGTTTTTTTTGCAATTGCCTCCGGAGACAGCAGGGTGTTTATCCACTGCGCTTCTATTTTCGTTATTTTATCGGGTAAACGTACTGCCAGACGAGTCATCATATTGCGTAATTCCCTGACATTGCCCGGCCATTCATAAGCAAGCAATAATGCAAGGCTGTCTTCAGTCAGGGTTGGTCTGGGTGAACACCGTTGTAAATCCTGTAATGAGCGTTGTAAAAAGTGTTGCGCCAACAAGGAAATATCGGCAGGCCGTAAACGTAATGGCGGTAATTGAACTGCGAGAATATTCAGTCGATACCATAAGTCCTGTCTGAACAGACCGGATGCGACATCTTTTTCCAGATTGCGGTGGGTTGCGGCAATAATGCGAACATTGATGGAAAGAGTTCGTTCACTTCCTATCCGTTTAATTTTCTCCTCTTCTAAAACACGCAGCAGACGAACCTGAAATGCTAACGGCATTTCACCAATTTCATCGAGAAATAAAGTTCCTCCATGGGCTTGTTCAAAATGTCCCTTACGTATTTTTTGCGCACCGGTAAATGCGCCTTTTTCATGTCCGAATAATTCGTCTTCCAATAATGATTCGGGAATAGCGCCACAATTCAGCGCCACGAACGGGCCTTCGGCAACCGGACTGAGTTCATGCACTGCCCGGGCAATCAGTTCTTTTCCTGTACCTGATTCACCCTGAATCAAAACAGTTTGCAGGCTGGCGGCAATCTGTGGCAGGTCAGCCAGAGCCTGCTTCATGGAAGGATCCTGGTACAACAGATAAGGGTTTACTTGTGATTCAATTTCCCCGGATGGTGGCAGATCACTGATTAACCTTTGTGCTAATTCAAAAGGATCGACCGGTTTCTGAAAATAATGCTTAACTCCCAGTTTGATTGATTCCACGGCATTTTCCACACTGCCATATCCGGTAATCAGATAAAAATTACCATTAGGTACTTGACTAAGATAGCTTGAAATCAATTGTAATCCCTGGCCATCTTTTAGTTGCAAGTCTGACAAAACAACAGCAGGCCGGAAACCGGATAAAGCCTGCTCCGCTTCATTGATACTGCCGGCACTGCGCACAGTTGCCCCCAATCCACGTAAAGATCGACTGAGGCTGCGAATAATGGCCGGATCATCATCTACCAGTAGCACAGTAATACCATTTAGTGACGGTAAATTTTTTTTATTCATTATTAAGAGGTAGATGGATAACAAAACGGGCGCCGGATGGTGTCCGGTTTTCAGCATGAATACTGCCGTTATGAGCTTCTATAGTTTTTTTAACAATCGCCAGGCCTAAACCATGTCCTTCAGAGCGAGTGGTGAAAAAAGGCTTGAATATTTTTGTTAATAAGCTTTTATCAATACCTGAGCCATCATCTTCTATTATGATTTCCAATTGTTCATGGCGACGCTGCACTTTGAGCCATACATGGCCGTTTTTCGGAGTATGATTAAGGGCATTAATCAGTAAATTGAGCAGCGCATTACTCAAATCTTCCTGAATACCGGTTATGTCGGGAATATTGGCGTTTATGTGTGTTGAAAAAGTAATATGCTGCTGTTTAAACAATAACCCGCATTTTCGCACTAAATTATCCACCAGCTGCTTAATATCAATAGCTTTAAAATCGTCGTTTACGGGTTTTGTCAATGTTAAAAAATCAGCTAATTTCTGTTTCAGGCGAAGCAGATCATGGTCGAGTTCATCAACAATCTGCACAGTTTCATCAGGTGTTATCAGCAGATTTTTAATATTGGCCCGAATACTGGCCAATGGGTTTCTCAAATCATGAACAAAACTGGCTGATAATTGCCCCATTGCTGCCTGATGATAAATTTTCTGTAACCGGGCCTCCATTTTCTGTGTTGAAACTCCCGTATAAACAGCAATGGCTATTGCCAGTAGAATACTTAAAATTCCGATAACGCTGAAGCCAACAATGCTATGAATAACCGATTGTAGAGTATCGCTGATTTGCCCTACCAGGCCCGCGCGATCAAAAGCGACATCAATCTGTACCGGTTGTCCATTATTTACTGTTGAATCGAAATAAATATGAAAAAAAGGCAGGGTTTGCTGATGTAATTGCAGGGCTAATTGCTGATGGCTGGCTGCCGGCTCAACATCAGATTTCAATGGTTCCAGTTCAACATCGACCAGTTGTCCTCTGGAAGTTAATCGCACACCATAGCCTTGCTGTCGGTCACGTATCGATATTTGTCTTAAATGCGGTAATGCCTGATACAAGTGTCCGACTTTTCGGCTCAGCAAAAAAGGGTTGTCGCTGTCTCTATTGGTATAATGTTCTTCGTGCAGTTGTTTAATAAAAGGACTGACGATATTTACAATATTGCTGGTCACCAGCTCAGTTTGTGCCTGTCGAGCCGTAAAATAAAGCCAGGCGCTGCCGCAACCGATAATCAATACATACAGCAATAACAAAAAAACATAGGGTAACAAATAGGCTCGCAGTAATGGTTTGGGTGATTGAGAAAAGGTTTCCGACATAGGCTATTTTATACTTCCGAAATAAGTTTCAAAATTATAGCTTGTTCATTTTTAATAATCATAAGGGAAGCAATAATCAGTAAAAACCAGCCGAACATTTTTTTCATTTTCTTTTTATCAATAGCCAGCGCTTTTCTGGCGCCGATTTGTCCACCAATAAAAACTGCCAACCCCAACATTAGAGATGTTTTCCAGTCCCAGTGCCCAGCCACCAGATGGCCTGCAAAACCACCGATAGCAGTTAAACCGACCATTAATGCACTTGACGCTATGGCAATATCCATTGGAATCCCTAATAGCAATACCATTAGGGGCACTTTTAAAATACCGCCACCGACACCCACCAAGCCGCTGCTTAATCCAGCGATAAATGAAACGGGTAACGCCAGTAATAAATTGACGCGGTAGTGTTGATCATTAAATTGCCGTTGCCAGCAAAACCATCTTGATGGTTTAGGAGAAACTGGCATACTACGCTTAAATTCATGGATCATAAAGAGCGCCGCAAAAACGATGATGCCTGAAAATATCCAGGTTAAAATTTCACTACTGATACTTGCGGAACTCAGGCCGCCGATAAATCCGCCAACGGTAGTCACACTTTCCAGAACAATCGCCAATCGCCAATGGCCAGTCGACTTTTTTGGCTTTACGGAAGACCAGCGTAGCTGATAATGATGTGATCATAATCAAAAACAAACTGGTGGTCGCAGCTACATGAAAATCAAGACCAAATAAAACTTGTAGCGGTGTATATAAGGTACCGCCACCTTGGCCTAACATCGAAAACACTACGGCAACTAAAAAAATAATGCCAGTGAGCAAGATGGAAGATAGAGGCATAGATCAGTCCTGATGTTTTTACAAAAGATAAAAATAAAGTTTTTATAATATCCGTTTCAGTGTTCCGATTAACTTTGTTCCGGGAGCAACGGTATTGAAAACAGTGCCATACTTTTTTACATTTTCATGGAGCAGCTCAAGGCGTCGGTCATTTTCATCACTATCGACTAAAATTTCATAAGAAATTGATTCCATACAAGGCGGTACATCCTGGCGAATACCGCTGATATTGATTGTTACACTGCGTAACTCAAATTTTAAAATTGGCGTAACCCGCTCTATGCCTTTAATCATACAGGCGGCCAATGCAGCTAGTAATAATTCAGCCGGGTTAAAAGCATCTGCTCGACCTTGCAAATCAGTATCCAGAATTATACGGCTGTCTTTGCAATGAGCCTCGCTGCCATGAGCGTCAATGCGCTGTGCGTTGATCTGGAAATGCATTTTATGGGGAGAATTAGGCGTCTGAATTTTCTGCTATTTAGGTTTAAAGTACGATTGTTTCTTTTTTGTACACTTTGTTTTTCACTTTTAAGCATATAAAACAACACGAGTAGGGCAAAAACAGTTAAAAAGTCCCGGTGATTAATTCAGCCCTGATCAGTTTGGCTGGTTGTTGCAACAAATGTCCGGGCCTTGTCGCCCCGTAAAACATCCGCCATGCCCATCAATCCATCAACCAGATACCTGGCCTGATAACCGTTGAGAACGAGAAAAATACGGCCAAGAATAGCTCTATCCTTATGTGGACAAGCGGTAACAACAATTTTGTCTTTATTGATTTCATCCAGGCGATCTGGCAATTCATTTAACGGGATGTTATGGGCAATTCCTATATGCCAGGCCTCAAATTCTTCCCGGAAACGAATGTCTATCAATTGTGCTTTACCATTTTGTAATAACTCAATCAGTTCCTCGCTGGTGATTTTCATTGATTTACGTTCGGCATAATCAAAATTGGATAGATAATTTTTCATGGCAACACTCCTGTTACTTACTGTATAAGGTGTATAAGTTTTTGTTCTAGCGATTTAAAGTCATAACCTGAATGAGTGCGCAGCAGACCTTTATTGAGCATCATTGCACCTACGAAAATCAGAATTACTCCCGATAGCTGAAAAAAGCGATGGGTTGTAGTGGATGAAAAAAGCCGGGTTAAATAACCAAAGCTGAATAAAGCTGGCAGTGTTCCTAAACCAAACAAAGTCAGAATTTTTGCCCCCAATAAAGGATCGCTGCTGCCGGCCGCCATCACATACATAGCTTGAAGAGGACCACAGCCTAATAAAAATCCTGATAAAAAACCAATAAAAAAAGGGCTGTGCAAGCGTTTGTTTTGCGTGATAACAAAATGAGCAACGCTTTTAGGTTGCTTAATCTGAATATATTTTAAAACTGCAAATGCATCCAGCATATTTAACCCGAATAAAATCAAAAAAGCGCCGGCCGCTATATTGGTAATACCCTGTATAAAAGGGGTAATGCTGATTATCGAGCCAAGTAGCCCGAATAATGCGCCAAACATGGCATACGACAAGGTCTTGCCAAAACCATATAAAAAATGAGATAACCATGATGAACGATGTTGCTCTGCATCTCTGGCGGTATAGCTGATGACAAAACTGCCACACATGCCAATACAGTGCAGTCCTGTAATTAATCCGACAACCAGTATCATGCCATCGCTAAGATGCGAATTTAGATCCGGCAAGGTAAACTGGTGGGATAGTTTTCGTGTTCCAATCATCACCATGACTAAAGCGATAACAGCTATTAGAGCGAGTGTAAATTTGAGCCAAAGTGACTTTTCTTCTGGTTTGGGTGTTACTATTGGATAGCCACTGGCCTCAATGGTTTTTTGAATATCCTTGAGACTGATTTTATCGGCATTAAAACTGATTTTGACCGTTTCCGTGGGATAGTCGGCTGTGACTTTTTCGACACCATCAATCTGGGCAACCGCTGTTTCTATAATTGCTTCACAGCCACCGCATTGCATACCTGTTACATTAAGTGTTACCTGCTTCATGCTTTGCCCCTTGATAGTAGCGTTAGTTCCAAGCGCTGTTTAATCTATTTGATTAGAAAATCGCATCGGTGGGCGCTCAAAGTATAGTAATACATAAAAGATCGCCTTAGTTCTCATGGTAACAGTTTAAAGCCGCTGATCTTCAGGAAACCAGCTTCGGGTCCGGTTACAAAATGAACAGACCGATAACATCACCGGCACTTCAACCAGTACGCCTACTACGGTTGCCAACGCGGCGCCAGACTCAGGGCCATACAGAGCAATAGCCGTTGCCACCGCCAGTTCAAAGAAATTACTGGCGCCGATCAAGGCACCGGGAGCGGCAATGTTGAACGGGACTTTAAAGACCTTCATCAAGCCGTAAGCCAGGGATGAATTGAAATACACCTGAATCAGAATAGGTATGGCGATCAGTAGCACATGCACAAATTTACCGGTGATGTTCTCGGCCTGAAAAGCAAAGATAAAAACCAGTGTTGCCAGCAATGCCAGTATGGTGATGGGATGGAAAAAGGCAATAAAGTGATTTTCAAACCAGTCCAGGCCTTTTAGTTGTATCAACACAAACCGGCTCAAACTGCCTAATACCAATGGAATGACGATAAAGGCAATAACACTGTAAAACAGCACATCATAAGGTACTGTCAGATCACTGGCACCGCTGATTAGAAAAGCGACAATCGGCGCAAACAGAATCAACATGATTAAATCGTTCACCGAAACCTGCACTAGGGTATAAGCGGGGTCGCCATCGGTCAAATACGACCAGACAAAGACCATTGCCGTGCAGGGTGCCGCTGCCAGAATAATGCAGCCGGCAATATATTGATCAGCCAGTTCAGCGCCAATAAAAGGCAACCATAACTGTTTGAAAAATACCCAGGCAATCAGCGCCATGGAAAACGGTTTGATCAGCCAGTTGACAAACAGGGTGATTAAAATTCCACGGGGTCTTTTACGTACATTGAGTATGCTGGTGAAATCAATTTTCAGCATCATCGGGTAGATCATCAGCCAAATCAATATGGCAATCGGCAAGTTGATATGGCTGTCCTGAGCAAATTCCATTTTTCGCAGGCTGTCAGTAATTTCCGGTAATTGCTTGCCCAGTGCAATACCTATCCCCATACATAACACAACCCAGACGGACAGGTAGCGTTCAAAAAAATTCAAACGCTTGGGTTGTTGTGTTTGTTGATAAACATCAGTGCTTGACATGATGATTCTCCCGGTTGATTTTCAGAATTCCTGATCAATGGCATTCAGTTTTTTGCGTAATTGCTGAGTGGACATTTCTTCTAACGGTAATGCCAACATTTTACTGATGCGTTTTTCCAATGCCTGATAGGTCTGCTCGAATGCCGCTTGAATTTCTTCTTCAGTACCTTTCACATGAGCCGGGTCAGGTAAACCCCAATGAGCCCGTACTGCTTTGCTCAGGTAAACAGGGCAGGTTTCACCGGCAGCGTTATCGCAGACGGTAATTACGATGTCCATTGGTTGGCCGTCAAATTCATCCCAGGACTGGCTTTTATAGCCGTCAATTGGTAAACCATGTCGCTGCAGAGTCGCCAAAGCACCCGGGTTTATTTTTCCGACCGGGTGACTGCCTGCTGAAAAAGTGTTGATGCGGCCTTTACCCAAGTTATTGAATAAGGCTTCTCCCAATACGCTACGGCAGGAATTGCCGGTACAAAGAACTAATACGTTAATCATTTGCTTAACCTCCGCAACAGGAAGACTCGCTATTTCCAGCCGGACGGCAGGCATACGGATTTTCTCCATCTGACTGGGCATCGGCTTCATTAAATGTTGGGATTTCTGATAGCGAATGAAAGCTTTCCCAGGCAATACCCTGTGGATCAATAATCCAGTGTTTATCTGAGCGGGCGTAGCAGCAGCTGGCGCCTTCCTGGCTTTCAACCGGTTGTTGGGTGGTATCCAGGCGCTGTTTTAAGTTATCCAGTTCCTGATCCGTTTCAACCTGAAGTCCCAGATGGTCGAGTCCCAATTTGCTGCTGCGGTTGGAAATGGCAAAATTGA
>CAYYSO010000103.1:0-8680 GCA_964474415.1 uncultured Methylomarinum sp.
AAGTGGCTCAATTTTAATGGCCAGTTTTGGCTCAGTTTAACTGGCCATTAACACCATCTTCAATCACCCCGCCTAATTTTAAAGAATAATTATAAATGCAGTGGGTTATCGCCTGTTTTATGCATTTTTTATTAACTTGCTTAATAGCCGCAAGAATTTGATTCGATTATAGCAAAACCTGCTTTAATACGTTACAGGCTCAAAAACTGGGAAGCTTCAGCTTATATAAGTATTGAACTGAAGCTTGCCATGTACAAATAAACTATCCTCGTTGTTCTGTTTTATCTTTGTCCAAAGGCTGTACTTTGAATCTACATCTACTGGCTCCTTTTGCCATGCAGCAAGTATGTTCAATTTTGCTATCAAGGAGGGAGGAGAGTAATGATAAATCCATTTCACAAACTTCTGTATTGTTATAAGCCAAGTCATGAAAAACACAATTATAAGCATCGATCATTAAATTCTGTCCTGGCTCTCCTTCTGCTATCTGAGCTTCATAACCCAATTCCTGCATAATGGCGACAGTCATTTTGATTTTTTCATCTATGGGTTTGTTTTTTAGCGCATCTTTTTTTGATTCTGAAAGTGAAACACCGAGTTCCTTTAGATATTCAATCAGCTCTTCAGAGCCTAATTTTTGTTTGATCAATTTGATCAGCATTTCGGCAAAAAGACTATAGTGTTTTGGGAAAAGATGAATTCCTTTTTCCGTTAAAACAAAGGTGGTTCCCGGTCGGCCTTTTGTTTGCATAGAAGCCGACTTTTTGATAAAGCCATCTCTTTCCAATACTGTTATATGTTGGTGTATCGCGCTTCTTGAAATTTCCAGAAGTTTGGAAAACTGATCAACAGTCATTCCTTCTTTTTCCTTTACCAAAAATTGAAGTATTTTTCGCTGTTTTTCACTGAATCCAATAATTTCCATACAACCTTCTGTATTTATAGGGTTATTTCAATCTCAATTTGAGTATCTGAATGCTGCTTCACCATGTTCTGAATGGTAAAGCATAGCATCTTTGTTAGTTATTCTACTTTAAAAATAGTTCATTAATATAATTAACTTTATTAAGTTTTTTATTGACAAAGTTGATTATTGAGTTTAATCTGCTTTCCAAATCATGTATTTCCAACATGATTATTGAACAGGAGATAACTAGATGAAATTTGAAAAATCAGGAAGGAAGAAAACCCAACTAATGCTCAATAAAATAGTTTGTCTTTTTATGATTTGTTTCTGGGTGACTTTGGCAGAAGCAAAGCAGCATAAATTTGAAATGACGGTTGAAGAAGTAACCATTAATGTAGCGCCGAAATTAAATTATAAGGTGTTTGCTTATAACGGTCAGGTGCCAGGACCGCTGATTCATGTGCAACAAGGTGATGATGTAGAAGTCTTGGTGACTAATAACACTTCTACAGCCCACAGCATTCATTGGCATGGTTTTTATCAGAATAACAACTGGCGTAATGATGGCGTACCCGGAGTGACACAAGAAGCGATAGAGCCCGGCGATAGTTTTACCTATCAATGGAAGGCAGAGAAACCCGGCACCCTTTGGTATCACTGTCACACCAATGTTAATGAACATGTGGGAATTCGGGGAATGTGGGGGCCTATTGTTGTCGATCCGATTAAGCCTGCCAAGTTGGAGAAAACTGTAACTAAAGATGCCATTGTCATGTTTAGTACCTGGGAATCAAGTAATGCTGATAAATTTGGTCAAGGGGGAACGCCTGCCGATTTAGTGGATTATTTCTCCATCAATGGTCGTTCTTTCCCTTCGACACAACCTTTACGCGTAAAAAAAGGTGATGTGGTGCGATTTCGTCTGATTGGCGCAGGGGGCGGTTTCCATTCTTTCCATCCTCATGGGCACGATATGTTAATCACACATAAAGATGGACTGGCATTGGCACAACCTTATGAGGTGGATACTTTGCTTATCGGTCCGGGGGAACGTTATGACGCGATTGTAAAAATGGATAATCCCGGGCGTTTTATTGCTCACGATCATGTTGATACCCATGTGACTAATGCGGGTAAGTTTCCTGGCGGTGCCATTACCATTATTGAATACAGTGATGTACCTGCAGATGATTGGTATGTCTGGAAAGACAAAGCTTACGATGATGACTTTTTCTTTAGTGAATCAATGAAAAAAGACTATGGGATACATAATCAATCAGGTTTTTCAGGAACACCTATTGAGAGCAAAAGACGTAGACGCAAAGGTCAATAAGATGACTATTTACAATACAAATTCATATAAATACTGTCTGTGGCTTATATCTATGACCTTTATGATTTGGATTTCACCGGTAAAAGCTGAAAACTCAAATGGAGATAAGCTTGACAGTCAATGCTTATCTTGCCATGCCGTTTCAGGTAAACCGCCGCAGACTTTAAAAGAGCTTTGGGAAAGAAAAGGTCCTGATTTGTCTTCGGCAGGAATTAAATATAAATCGGAATGGTTAATCCAGTGGTTACAAAACCCGGTAAGAATCAGGACTACTGGTATGTTTTATGGCAACCATATTATCAAAGGCAAAAAATCAGACGAAATTGATACAGCAAGTTTAGTTAAACACCCTGCACTATCCGCAGAAGAGGCACAACGAATCACTAAAGTATTAATGACCTTAAAACAAAATCAGCAACTGGTGAAGGCTGGTGACTACAAGCCCGGAACAATCTCTATGACATTGGGTGAAATGACCTTTGATAAATTTAAGGGGTGCCTGGCTTGTCATCAAATTGAACCTGGCTATGGGGGACTTTCCGGACCGGAAGTCTATACCGCAGCAAAGCGTCTTCAAGAGGATTATTTAATTAGTTTTATGCGTAATCCTCAGGCATGGGAACCCAAAACCATTATGCCTAATAAACATCTGAAGGAGCGTGACTTACAAAAAATAGTGCACTACCTGCGTGCATTAAGTAAGGAGAATTTCAAATGAAATGTTCAATTTTAGTTGTTGCTTCTTTATTGCTGGTTCTTGTAGCTGAGGCTAATGCTGAAACAGCAAAAGATAATTACCAGACTTATTGCGTTCAATGTCATGGACTGGAAGGCAATGGTAAAGGAATCAATGTGGCAGATATGTCAACTCAGCCACGCGATCACACGGATGCAAAAGAAATGTCGGCTCGAACCGACCAGGAACTTTTCAAGGTCATCAAGGAAGGTGGGCAATCAATCAATAAATCAGTGTTGATGCCGCCTTGGGGTTCCACTTTGTCAGATAAGGAAATAGAAGACTTGGTTAAATATTTACATCATCTCTGTCAGTGTTGAGTTTTTTATTTAATTTCTTATCTATTTAATAAATAGTAGTAGAGGATACACATGAACATAAATTTTTTTTCAAAACCAGTTAAATACGAAGTCTTTGGTATTTTAATGATGGTTTTATTAGTCGCAGAACCCATTTCAGCCAGAACTGTAAAAGTTACCATGACGGCAAAAGAAAATACTGTCGTCATCGATAACAAGGGTACTGAGTATCCGGCATGGACTTACGATGGCACAATTCCGGGGCCAGTTGTCCGTATAACCGAAGGTGATACTGTCGACTTCACGTTAATTAACCCGGAGACTAATAAAAACAGTCACTCTATGGATTTTCATGCGGCGGTTGTTGATGTGTTAAAGGAATTCAGCGAAGTCAAACCAGGAGAAAGTAAACATTTTAAATTTGTTGCCAAATATCCGGGTGTCTTTATGTATCATTGTGGCGCCGCAACTATGGCTCAGCATATAGCCCGTGGTATGTATGGCATTATTATCGTTGACCCCAAAGAAGGCTACAGCAAAGATTACCCCAAACCTGATCGTGAGTATGTATTGATTCAATCTCAGTATTTTCCGAATGCAGAGGACAAAAATGCCATGATTGCAAATCGCGGATGGAGCGGTTCGTTGATTAATGGAAAAATATTCCATTATGATCCGGTTCATGATGAAGATGCATCGCTGACTTTGCAGGCTAAACCAGGTGAACGAGTAAGGATATTTTTCGTTAATGCCAACATTAACAACCCTGTTGCCTTTCACCCTATTGCCGGTATCTGGGATAAAGTTTATATCGGCGGAAACCCAAAAAATATATTGGATGGTATTCAAACATACAACGTAGCAGTTGCCGAGGCAGATACTTTTGATCTGGTTTCCCCTGCTGATCATCCAACTAATAATGCCATTGTCGATCATACAATGAGCGCAGCATTACGAGGAGCAATTACCGTGTTAATGAATATGCCTGACGCGGATCCTAAATTAGGGAAAGGTGATAATATTTTGGTCCGTTAAATATAGACGTTAGGTAACGCGCAATAAATAACCTACCCGGACTGCGCTGGATTTTTATTTGTATTCAAGGCACAACGAAGGGAGCATAGCAAGCTATGTGACCGGAGTTGTAACGTTGAAGACGGATAAAAAGACAAGTAAGGTGGATAAGATTATTTATTGCGAGTTGCCTTAGTCTGAAACAAGCATTTTCGGCTCGCTGGAAACAATACTTGCGAGTCGATATTTGCATTGGATATATCATCATATTTTTTAAAGCATACGAATATCCTGCGGCAAACGGTTATCTCCTTTACTACTTTTAATTTTGGTTTGTACTAAAAAATCAAGAGGATAACATTATGAATCACAACCTTATAAACCCGATAATCATCCTGTCTGCTATTTTTGCTTTCAGCATGGTCAATGTTGCACAAGCTAAAACTGCAGGTGAACAACAAAACAACTTACATTCATTGTCGACATCCGGGGATTTATCAAAACCGCTTACAAACAGTGTGCCAAGTATATGCAGGGTTGATTCAGTATATGTTGATACACTTGCTAATCAAAGCGCCAAAGTAAAAGTGGATAAGAATTTTCCTGCCTCACTGGAGTATTTTAACGACAAGGTCAAGGGGGCATATAATTCTATGCGGGATAAGGTTATCAGTAATGTAAAAACGGAAGTTATTACGTCACTATTTAACCTAACTGTCAATGGGTTTGCACCTGAAAATATCGCTGCTTATGTATCTAAAGCGACTAAACCATTCCTACCCTTCAAATTTGCAAACGGTGTTAAGATTATAGATGTTACACACAAAAATGGGACAATTATTTATAAGGCTGAAATACCGATGCATGAAAATCACAATCATGCGTTGTTACTTACTAAAGCCGGTATAGCTTCTGCCACAAATACGGTCTGTAACGATAGTACTTTAGTGGAAGATTTATTGGAGCGTGAGATCGTTATTCAATACGATTATTATGATTCTAATGGTGTGTTTATGTGTTCATTTAATATTAAGGATGGTCACTCAAAGCGAATAAACTCATCATCCTAAAAAAATCAGTTGAACATCTCCAATATTTTTTTTAAAGAATAAAACCAGCGTTATTTTTTTAGATTATTGACATGTAAACCACATTCTTTTTTGTTTGCATCTTCCCACCACCAGCGGCCGGCACGTTCATGTTCGTGCGGCAGTGTCGGGCGAGTACAGGGTTCGCAGCCAATGCTGGTGTAACCTTTTTTATGCAATTCGTTGTAGGGCACTTGATAGGCTTCGATATAATCCCAAACCTGAGAGGAACTCCAGTTTGCCAATGGGTTAAATTTGATCAGGGTCTTGTCATCTGTTGAAAAGGCAGTATCCAGCTGTATTTCCGGGAGATCGCTCCGTGTATCCAGACTCTGGTCTTTACGTTGACCGGTAATCCAGGCATCCAGTTGTGCCAGTTTGCGTTTAAGCGGTTCAACTTTTCTGATACCACAGCATTCCTGATGTCCATCTTCGTAAAAACTGAACAGACCCTTTGTTTTAACAAGTCGGTCCAGTATATTGCAGTCAGGCGTTAACAGTTCAATCTCAATCTGGTAATGGTTTCTGACTTTTTCGATAAAACGGTAAGTTTCCGGGTGCAGGCGTCCGGTATCCAATGAAAAAACCTGGATATTTTTACGCATGGTTAGAGCCATATCAATTAATATGACATCCTCGGCGCCGCTGAAAGAGATGGCAATATTATCGTAGTTTTCCAGAGCTGTTTTAAGAATGGCGCGTGGTTTTTTATTGTGTAATTCAGTTTGTGCGTTTTCAATGTTAAATGGAGTCATGTGTTATACCGTACGTCAATTATTTCTGGGCAAAATAATTCTGTAAAAACTGATCAAAGCTTAGTTGGTCAGCAGTTTCAATTTCTTTTTGTTTGGCGTGCGACATCTTTGCCAACTCGTAAAAATAACGGGTCTTGTCTGAACCCAGTTTTGACTGTTTAAAATGAAGTTTGTGTTCTTCGGAGGTATTTAAACCAAATCGCCCAAACGGGTGTTGTTTGCTTTTCATACCAGCGAGGATTTTTGCCGAGGGTGTTAATTCCGCATCATCAATGAGCCGTTTATGTTGTATCAGAGCCTGATTGTAAGGGTTATTGGTTGTGTTCTGATCAAGAATATCGCAGATTGGTTGCATGGATTCCAGTATATTTCGGGCCCAGTCTTTTAAAGGAATCAAGCGGCCGTTTTTGTTCAGTTCTATACCGAGTTTTCTTCCCTGATGGGCGACCGTCAACTGGTTTGTGTTGTTAATTGTCTGTTCCTGGTCGCCTTGCAATGGACTGTCCTGTAATAAACAATTTAACAGGAAAGCTTCCAGAAAACGGCCTTTGTTTTCATCGAAACCGATAGGATTGAACAGATCCAGATCCAGTGATCGTATTTCAATATAACGGACACCCCGGCGTTTCAGCGCTAACGTAGGTTTTTCACAGGAATTGGCAATTTGCTTGGGGCGAATGGTACTGTAGAACTCATTCTCAATTTGCAGGATGTTGGCGTTTAATTGCTGATATTTGTTACCGTTTTTAATGCCTATACGTTGATAATCAGGATAGGGGGTTTCAATAGCTGTACTCAGACTGTCTACATAGCCGTCCAGGGAATTGTAGTCGATTTTCAGGTTTGCCTGATTCTTGCTTTTATAGCCGATATCGCTCATGCGTAGTGAGGTTGCATAAGGGTGATACAGTGTGTATGGGTCAAACTCATCAAATTGAGCCATTAAATGAGGTCGGCTTTTGAAGAAGCTCTTACAAATAGCCGGAGAAGCGCCAAACAGATAAAGAATCAACCAGCCCTGACGTTGAAAATTCCTGATCAAACCAAAGTAGGCGTCGGAAATAAAATCCTCCAGACTCAACTGTGTGCCACTTTGTTGATGCAGAATCGGCCAAAGTGATTCAGGTACGGAATAATTAAAATGGATGCCGGCTATAGATTGCATGGTGCGTCCGTAGCGATGCCACAAACCTTTGCGGTAGATATGTTTCATCTGGCCAATATTGGATGAGCCATATTCAGCAATTCGAATACTATCATCGCCGTTAATGCCACAGGGCATACTGGCAGCCAACAACATTTCATTATCAAGATGGTCATAGACAAACTGGTGGATATTTTCCATGAAGTCCAGCGTTTCTTTTATGTCTGCAAACGGCGGGGTAATAAATTCCAGCAATGCTTCAGAATAATCTGTAGTGATATGTGGATGAGTTAAGGCTGAACCTAAACTGGCCGGGTGGTCAGTTTGGCTAATCAAGCCTTCTTCGGAAATGCGCAGACTTTCTTTTTCAATTCCTTTCAGACCATTGTTTAACAAGCCTTGATAATGGTTTTTAACTAGATATTGTAGGCGTGCTGAGTGTGATTGTTGTTGTTTGTTCATTAAAGTGGGTATAGCTGCCCGGAAGTATTGATATAATCGACCTATTATAAGGGTTCATTCTCATTTGAGAAATATTATCAACAAAGTTGCAGGACAGATTGTGTCTAATTTATCTCTGGAAACACTACATTCGGTATTTGGCTATGATAGCTTCAGGGGGCAACAACAACAGATTATCGAACAACTGACAGCAAGTAAGGATGTTTTGGTTTTAATGCCGACCGGTGGCGGTAAGTCGCTGTGTTATCAGATACCTTCACTGGTCATGAAGGGTGTGGGTATTGTGGTGTCGCCGTTGATTGCCCTAATGCAGGATCAGGTTAATGCTTTGCATCAACTGGGGGTTAAGGCCGCATATTTGAATTCCACCTTAACACTGGAAGCTGTACGACAGATTGAACGGCAACTTGAGAATGGCGAACTCGACTTGCTTTATATCGCTCCTGAACGCTTAACAGCACCCAGAACGCTGACGTTGTTTTCCCGTATCAATATCGCCTTGTTTGCTATTGATGAAGCCCATTGTGTTTCCCAGTGGGGACATGATTTTCGTGCCGATTATCTGCAGCTTTCGCTGTTGCATGAACAGTTTCCCAAAGTTCCCAGAATTGCTTTGACGGCTACTGCCGATGAAAGAACCCGGCAGGAAATTATCAAGCGTTTGGGATTGGATCAGGCACAGATATTTATTAGCGGTTTTGATCGCCCTAATATCCGCTACCGTATTGTGCAGAAACAGAATGCCAAACAGCAACTGTTGAATTTTATTCGTAGCGAACATAATGGCGATGCCGGCATTGTCTATTGTTTGTCAAGAAAAAAGGTCGATGCGACAGCTGCCTGGTTAAATGAAAAGGGGGTTAACGCTTTGCCTTATCATGCCGGCTTGGGCGGTGATACACGGCAACGGCATCAGCATCGTTTTTTGATGGAAGAAGGTTT
>CAYYSO010000104.1:0-8481 GCA_964474415.1 uncultured Methylomarinum sp.
AGGCAGGCGCCGATGGTATTACTGCGCATTTAAGAGAAGATCGGCGTCATATTCAGGATAGAGATATTTATCTTCTGCAACAAATGGTGCATACGCGTCTCAATCTTGAAATGGCTGTGACCGATGAAATGATTGCCATAGCGACAGAGATTAAGCCTTATGCCTGTTGTCTTGTTCCGGAAAAGCGGGAAGAATTAACGACTGAAGGCGGTCTGGATGTGGCCGGGGCTATAAAGCGAATGAAACAGGCTTGTGCAGACCTGGCGGCAGCAAATATAGAAGTCTCTTTGTTTATTGATCCAGAGCATAAGCAAATAGATGCGGCACTTGAAGCCGGCGCTCCAGTGATAGAGTTACATACTGGAGGTTATGCTGATGCGGAGAATAAAGCTATTCAACAGCAGGAATTGTTGCGTATTCAGCAGGCAGCGGAATATGCACATAAATCCGGTCTTCAGGTTAATGCCGGACACGGATTGCATTTTTATAATGTTGAAGCTATATGCCGGATTCCGCAAATTATGGAGCTGAATATTGGTCATTCTATCATTGCGCAGGCGGTATTTTTCGGTCTTGACCAGACTGTCAGGGATTTAAAGCAACTTATGAGACAAGCAAGGCTAGGTCTTTAATTGATGTGAAATTCCCAATTTAGGTGGGTGGTTTCAAAGCGCGTTTCTGGAGAATTTCCTAGAGAACACCGTAAAAGTTTTACGGTAGTGCTAATTGTTGCCGTAAACCGCTGTCAGATATTTCAGCATCAGATATACCAAATGCAAAATAAAATTGAATTTTATCAATTAACATCGGCTGGAGACCGGAGTAATAATCAGGATTGCATGGCAAATTATGTGGGTCAGGATTATGCTTTGTTTATTGTAGCGGATGGCTTGGGAGGGCATTATGCGGGTGAAAAAGCATCACAGTTCTTTTGTCGGGGAATGCTGATGCTTTTGGATACCTACCAGCCGTTATTAAAGGAAAATAATGTAGAAGCAGTTTTCGCCCAATGGGTGAATGACGCAATTGCCGTAATGCGGCAGTTGTTTACCGATGACCCGGATGCGGAAAAGGCTCATACAACTTGTGCAGTGCTGTATTTGGAAGATAAACAGGTTATTACTGCTCATTGTGGTGATTCAAGAATCTACAGAATAAATCAACAGCAGGTGTTGTGGAGAACCAAAGACCATTCTTTAACTCAAAAGCTAATGGATGAAGGAAAAATCACTGAGCGGGAAATGGGTTTGCATCCAGAGCAAAATCAACTGACCCGAAGTATCAATATCTTGAATCAGCACAAAGTGGATATAGGAGTTTATGCGCCTATGGAAACGGGAGAATCATTTGTTTTATGCAGTGACGGGTTTTGGGAATATGTTAAAGAAGCGGAGTTATTACAGCTGGCGAAAACACGGGCACCTAAGGAAGAGCTAAGAAAACAGGCCAGATTGTCGGTTTTTAGAGCGGCTGGCAGTAGTGATAATGTGACTGTGCAACTGGTTAGAAGTATTTGACATCCAGTTGTTTTGATATATCCACGCACGTTTTTGAAATGTAATATAGAAGGCAGCCGTGAATCTATGCATGAGGGGATGCTACCGCTTTTAACGTGTGAATGATATAAATTATTATTTGTAAATCGTCTAAAAATATATTTGTTTCTAATGTGATGCCAGACCGTGTTTTTGGATTCGGTATAACAGCGTATCCCGGGAGATACCCAGCAGACGGGCGGACTTACTGCGGTTGCCTTTGGTTCTGGATAGGGCCTGGTAAATCATATTGGCTTCAAGAGTATCTAGCTGAAGGCCTGATTCAGGTAGAGTAAAACTTGAGTCGGAAGCGCTTTGTTTCAACTTTTCACAAAATTCATGGGGCAGGTTTTCCGGCTCAATAGTTGTTCCTGCTAATAAGATGCTTAAGCGTTCGCAAAGATTACGTAATTCACGAATATTACCGGGCCAGGAATAGGCGTGTAATTTTTTAAGAGCTTGTTTGCTGAATTTGGGTGCTTGAATGGCATGTTCTTCAGCAAAATGTTTGAAAAAATATTTCACCAGGGCTTCAATGTCTTCTCTGCGTTCTTGTAATGTGGGAATTTCTAATGGTACAACGTTCAACCGGAAATATAAATCCTGACGAAATTCGCCAGCATTAATCTGTTTAAGTAAATCAGAATTTGTCGCAGCAATCACACGCACATCAACCTTATATGGGGCTGTATCACCCACAGCCAAACATTCGCCAGATTCCAAAAAACGTAATAATTTGGCTTGTACGGACAGAGGCAAAGAATTAATTTCGTCCAGAAACAAGGTTCCGCCATCAGCCGCTTGAAAAAGCCCTTTTTTGTTGCTTACAGCTCCTGTAAAAGCTCCTTTTTTATGTCCAAACAATTCTGATTCAACTAATCCTTCAGACAAAGCGGCACAATTTAAAGTGATAAATGCTTTTTTAGCTCTGCGGCTGTCTTTTTGGATGGCATTAGCCAGGACTTCCTTTCCGGTGCCGGTTTCTCCTTTTATCAACACGGTAACATCAGTTGTTGCGACAATCTTGGCGCTACGCAGTAATGATTCAAATGCGGGTGAACGGCCAATAATAGAATTGAAATGTTCCACAGAAAACCTCTTACTGTTAAAAATGCTGCAAACGCATGGGATAAAGCCAAGGGAATGCAGCTAATATTGCGACAATAATAAAAAATATGCCAACAAAATGTTTAAAGCGTTGCATTCGTGACAGCTTCGTTAAAACATCCGTCATTATACCGATTCCCATGACAGCAGGTAAAGTCCCAAGGCCAAAAGCCAGCATAGTCAGGCTGCTGTGGATTATGTTTCCAGTTGTAGCGGCAAGCGCTAATGCGGTATAAACCAGTCCGCACGGGAGCCAGCCCCAGACCATGCCAAATAGAAATGCCTGGGGTTTATTGGTAACCGGAATCAATCTTCTGCCAAAAGGTTCAATCAGTTTCCACAAGCGTGAACCGGGTTTTTCAATATAGGCAAAGCGAGGGAACCAGCCGGCAATATAGAATCCGGCGCTACTCATAACAATTGCTGAGAGTATTTGCAAAGCCCGGTGCCCATGACCTGCCTCAAAAGGAAGCGTTAAAAAGAATTCAAGAATGCCAACAATAGCGCCGGCAAGACTATAACTGATAATTCGACCGAGATTGTAATTCAGAACAAAAGGAAACAGTGTGCGTTTGTTATTACGGATTTCAGGAGCAAGACTTAGTGTTAACGTACCGATAATAGATCCGCACATACCTATGCAGTGCAGGCTGCTGAAGAGTCCCATTGCAAATGCGAAAAGATAAGAAGTATTAAACGCTAAAGGGTAATCCATGCAGCGCACATTACCATAATCTCAAAAATAAAAGTAGATTAATAAAATGAATGAGTACAAATATGTGAAATAACGTATTCAAATTGCGTTATATCACATAGTTTAATTATTCCCGGCTCATTGTTTTTTTGTAACGTACTGTTGTTTAAGAAAGTAAATTAGTGGCCTTTAATTTGCTTATATATGGTTTTAGTGTTTTATTGAGGGAAGAAATTGAGAAAAAAAATCAATTTGACGGTGATAGCCGCTTTTGCCGTACCATTACAAGTAGCAGCTGAAGAACAACAATTGCCAACGATTATTGTTGAGGGTTCTTATGAGCGCCCGGGAACATTTACGACGGCTCCGGATTCTTCCGGCTTAAAAGATATTGCTACTTTATTGGAGCGGGTACCGGGGGCTAATGTCAATCGTAATGGACCATTGACCGGAATTGCCGCATATCACGGTATGTATGGAAACCGGATTAATGTCACTGTGGATGGTGCGGCTATAAAAGAAGTAGGGCCTAACAGTATGGATCCGCCATTGAGTCATTACCCTGCGCCTTTGACGAAATCATTAAAGGTTCAGCAAGGTATAGCTCCCGTCAGTAGCGGTATTGAAACAATTGGTGGTTCAATGAAGGCTGAGTCACGCAAAGGACGTTTTGCCAAAGGTGATGGTATAGAAACCAGTGGTATTGCCTCTATGGGGTATAGTTCCGTGCAGGATGGTCGTTATGGTGTATTAATGGGTTCGGTTGCCAACAAAAACCATAAAATATTTTTAAGCGGCAGTGAGGAGAAGGGGCGTGATTACAAAATAAAAAATAACCAAAAGCAAGTGCCTACTAGTTATGATCGGAATGCTTTCTCTGCCGGTTACGGTTATCAGCGGGACGGGCATGAGCTAGATTTGAATTATAGTAATGCAGATACCGGTCATGCGGGGACGCCAGCGTTACCTATGGATATTATGTACATCCGGGGTGGGCTTTATAATGGGGCTTATAGATGGGACTTTGGTGATGGTTACCAATTGAAAGTTGATGGTTTTTATCAGAAAATGCGTCACTTGATGGATAATTTTACAATGCGTTCGCTGGGAGGAGATAGCAAACAGAATCGAACCAATGTAGAGGCTGAAGGGCTTAATCTGGCTTTTAGTTTGCCATTGCTTGACGGTAATATGGCTATAGGTGTTAATGGCGACCAGGCTAATCATGAAGCTGATATTACTAACGTAACAAAAAGCAAAAAAATTAATTTTTTTAATGGTGTCGAAAGAAATCGATATAGTTTTTTTGCTGAATGGGGAGGTGATTTGGTTCGGAACCTGTCATTGGAATTAGGAGGTCGTTATACACATGCCTGGTCTGATACCGACAATGCCGGTAGCGAGGTTCCAGGTCAACAGGCTGATTTGATTGCATTTAATTCTGTGAATCATGGCAGGAATTTTGATTTTGTCGATTTTGATGCCATATTCCGTTATGCCATATCCTCGCAATTGGATATTGAGTTGGGTTTTGGTAGAAAAAATCGGGCTCCTAGTTATCAGGCGCTGTATTTATGGACCAATGCTTCTTCTGTAGGTGGTTTGGCTGATGGTAATACCTATTTGGGTGATTTAAATCTGAAGAATGAGACTGCTTATCAGTTTAATATGAGTGTGGATTGGCATACTGATAAAGCTTATGTTAGCCCTAGGGTTTTTTATCATTACATAAGTAATTATATTCAAGGATTAAGAACGACTAAGGCAGTTGCTAAAGGCAAAAATATACTTCAATTCAGTAATATTGAAGCACAGCTGTTTGGTGTTGACCTTGAGGCGGGTTATTCGATTAATGATAATTGGCGTTTAGATGCCGGACTAAATTATGTCCGTGGTCAGAGTCTGGACTCTCGTGCACCAGATGATGATTTATATAGAATGGCTCCTTTAAACGGCAGAACTCAGTTAACCTATGAACAATCCGGTTGGATGGGGGTAATGGAAGGTATTTTTGTAGCCGATCAGGGTGATGTAGCCGGCTATAACAATGAGTTGAAAACTAAAGGTTACATGCTTTTGAATTTTCGTGGCAAGTACGAACCTTACAAGGGAGTGGTTATAGGGACGGGTATTGAAAATGTCCTGGATACCAAACATTTTAATCATTTGGGTGGCTATCAATTACATAACAGATCCAATGGACGTGTGGCAATGCCGGGACGTAATGTCTATGCAACCTTGAGCTATAGCTGGTAAGCTGAACTTATTTTTTAAATTGCGGAGGGGGTAATCCCTTGGGGTTGTCCCCACATGTTTTTTCATTTGAAAGCTATAAAAAGTATTGCATTGTGAAGGGAAGATTGGCATAATGCCCGCAGTCGAACACGACAGGCGCGTAGCTCAGTTGGTTAGAGCACCACCTTGACATGGTGGGGGTCGGTAGTTCGAATCTACTCGCGCCTACCAAACATAAAGCATCCTCTGTGGTGCTTTTTTTTATCGTAAAAAGAAAATACCCAATGCCAGTTATTACTCTACCAGATGGCTCTCAGCGCCAATTTGATCAGGCTGTTTCAGTTATGGATGTTGCTCAGTCAATCGGTTCAGGACTGGCTAAAGCCACGATAGCCGGAAAAGTAAATAATCACCTGGTTGATGCCAGCACACTGATTGATCAGGATTCTGAGTTGCAGATTATTACCGCAAAAGATGAAGAAGGTGTTGAGGTTATTCGTCATTCGACTGCGCATTTGTTGGCACAGGCTGTTAAGCAATTATTCCCTATCGCACAAGTCACTATCGGGCCGGTGATTGAAAACGGTTTTTATTATGACTTTTCCTATGAAAGACCTTTTACACCGGAAGACTTGCAGACCATAGAAAAAAAAATGCAGCAACTGGTTTCCGAAAACCTGGAAATCAAGCGCTCTGTTTTATCCAGAGATGATGCGGTTAAATTCTTTAGAGGTTTAGGTGAGGAATATAAGGCGGAAATTATTGAGTCCATTCCGGCAAACGAAGATTTGTCTTTGTATCGGCAGGGAGACTTTACTGATTTATGTCGTGGACCTCATGTTCCTAATACCGGGAAGTTAAAAGCCTTTAAATTGATGAAGATTGCCGGCGCTTATTGGCGCGGTAATTCTGATAACGAAATGTTGCAACGCATCTATGGGACAGCTTGGGCTGACAAAAAACAGTTAAAAGAATATTTGCATCGTCTGCAAGAAGCGGAAAAAAGAGATCATCGCAAACTAGGTAAGGCGCTGAACTTGTTTCATGCTCAGGAAGAAGCCCCGGGCATGGTGTTTTGGCATGATAAGGGTTGGACTGTTTATCAGCAGGTCGAGCAATATGTGCGTGAAAAGCTACGAGTTAATGGCTACGGTGAAGTAAAAACCCCACAGGTCGTTGATCGTTCATTGTGGGAAAAGTCAGGTCACTGGGATAAATTCGGTGATATGATTTTTACCACGCATTCGGAAAGTCGCGATTATGCGATTAAACCGATGAACTGTCCTTGTCATGTTCAGATTTATAATCAAGGTCTTAAAAGTTACCGTGACCTGCCTATTCGTATGGCGGAATTTGGTTCCTGTCATCGCAACGAGCCGTCAGGTACACTGCATGGTTTGATGCGGGTACGTAATTTTGTACAGGATGACGCGCATATTTTCTGTACTGAAAATCAAATTCAGGATGAAGTATCCGATTTTATTGATTTGTTGTTTGAAGTCTATAAAGATTTTGGTTTTGAAGATGTTATTATCAAGCTATCGACTCGTCCTGAAAACAGAGTTGGGGATGACTCGGTCTGGGATAAAGCCGAAAATGCATTGGAACTGGCATTGAATAACAAATCTCTGGATTGGGAGTTACAGCCGGGTGAAGGGGCTTTTTACGGGCCTAAGATCGAATTCTCATTGAAAGATTGCATTGGCAGAGTTTGGCAGTGTGGTACCATTCAGGTTGATTTTTCAATGCCTGGTCGTCTGGATGCAACTTACATTGCTGAAGATGGCACAAAACAGATTCCTGTGATGTTGCATCGGGCAATACTGGGTTCGCTGGAACGATTTATCGGCATTTTGATTGAGCACCATGCAGGCACTTTTCCGCTCTGGTTGTCGCCGATACAAGTTGTAGTTATGAATATTGCCGACCGACAGGCTGAATATTCAAAGCAAATTGTCAGGGAATTAGAAAAACAAGGGATTAGAGTGAAAATAGACTTGAGAAATGAGAAAATAGGCTTTAAAATTCGCGAGCATTCCATGCAGCGTGTACCTTATCTCCTTATTGTAGGCGATAAGGAATTAGCGGATAAAACTATCACGGTTCGCACGCAAAAAGGTGAGGATCTGGGCAGCCTGTCAATTGATCAGCTCAGTGGACGGCTGCTAAATGAGATTGCAGATAGAAAATAATAATTATTTGGAGGATTAGAACATCGCTTCTAAAAAAGATACAACGCGCCTGAATAATGACATTACCGCCAGGCGTGTAAGAGTTATAGGTGTTGAAGGTGAGCAAATCGGCGTTATTTCGTTAACGGAAGCTAAACAGCTTGCCTACGAAGCTAACATGGATCTAGTGGAAATATCGCCCAATGCTGATCCTCCGGTTTGTAAAGTAATGGATTATGGAAAATATCAGTTTGAACAGAATAAAAAACAGCAGGCAGCTAAGAAAAAACAAAAACTGATTCAGGTTAAGGAAATTAAATTTAGACCGGGAACAGAAGAAGGTGATTATCAGGTTAAGCTGAGAAATCTGACCAAATTTTTGAATGAAGGTAATAAAACAAAAATTACTATTCGTTTCCGGGGCAGAGAAATGGCCCATAGAGAAATTGGTATGGAACTGCTGAAACGTGTCGAGAAAGACCTGGAAGAGTTGGCCGTTGTTGAGCAGTTTCCCAAGATGGAAGGCCGCCAAATGGTTATGGTCATGGGACCGAAAAAGAAGAAATAATGCTAACAATACCGTTTACAGTATTGAACGATTAGTGGTTTAGGCGTTAATTTTCAGGGTGTTATTCAATATCCTTACGGCTCAGGAATGATCTGTTAAAGAGTATATTACTCACGTAATTCAGTAGGGCCATGCATTTTGCCTTGCCGGGTTCAGTTTTCAGGGATGTTT
>CAYYSO010000105.1:0-8444 GCA_964474415.1 uncultured Methylomarinum sp.
GCATAGCCTAACATGGATGATTCAGCGATTTAAGGAAGCATAGAAATAAAATAAACCTTACCTAAAACTAACACACCTGCCTATTCTGCTAAAGATGACTTTTCATTAGGATACGGTTCATCACCGAAAGTGAATCGTGCGGTATCGTTCAATACAATTAAAGGTCTGGCGTTGGTTTTGCTGTTTTTAAGTGAACTGGAAACCGAGTCGTTACCTGAATGGCTAATGATTTTATTTATGATTAATTCCTGTCTTGAGCGAAAGGGAGGCAACCCCGCGCACTTAAAGTCATCTTATAGAACTTTTCTTGATTTCATAAACGACGAAAAAACGTTGTTTTTATTTGGAATCTCTTAACTTAATGGCAGTGATTGGTTAAGCGGGAATTTTTTAGGATTAAGCACCCAAATGTTTTTTCAACTCTTTGGGTAGTGAAAAAACGACTTTTTCTTCAATCCCTTTGTTTTCAACAGTTGATTCTCCACCCCACTGCTTGAGTTGTGTGATCACTTCCTGAACCAGTACTTCCGGCGCTGAAGCGCCCGCTGTTACGCCCACTACATCGACTCTCTCAAGCCAGGATTTTTTTAAATCACGGTAGGTATCAATTAAATAAGCGGGCTTACCCAGTTGTTCAGCAATTTCACGAAGACGGTTGGAGTTGGAACTGTTGGGCGAGCCAACAACCAGAATCAAATCTGATTTTTCGGCCAGATCATGAACGGCATCCTGACGGTTTTGGGTGGCGTAGCAAATATCATCTTTTTTCTGTTCTTGAATCGCCGGAAATGTTTCTTTTAAGGCATCCACCATGACTTTGGTATCAGTCATGGATAGAGTCGTCTGGGTGACATAGGCCAGGTTGTCAGGGTTGTTTACTTGCAGATTTTTGACATCTTCCGGGGTTTCAACCAGGTAAATATTGCCGTTTTCGGTACATTTTTCATATTGTCCCATGGTGCCTTCAACTTCCGGATGGCCGGCATGACCGATCAGAATCACTTCTCGATCCTGTTTGGCATGTTTGGCAACTTGCAGGTGGACTTTGGTAACCAGGGGGCAGGTGGCGTCAAATACTGTCAGATTCCGTTGTTTCGCTTCCTGTTGCACTTTCTTGGAAACGCCGTGGGCGCTGAAAATCAAATAAGAGCCAACCGGAACATCAGATAATTCTTCAATGAAGATTGCGCCTTTTTTTTTCAATCCTTCGACCACTGTGCGGTTATGTACGACTTCGTGGCGAACATAAATGGGCGCTCCGAAGGCTTCAATGGTCTGGTCAACAATTTCAATGGCCCGGTCAACGCCGGCACAGAAACCACGTGGGTTTGCGAGAACAATTTGCATATCTTGAGTCTTTTGCTAGGTTAATAGGGTTGGGATTTTAACCCAAATTTGCTTTCGATACGATAATTCCATCGCTGTCAGCATATAAATAATGATCTTTTTTAAAATTCACGCCGGCAAATGTAATCATGCAGTCACGTTCGCCCAAGCCGTGCTTGTGACTTTTTAGCGGATGAGTGTTTAATGCTTTAACGCCAATGGGTAACTGGTTGATAGCTACAGAATCACGAATACAACCGTAAATGATTATACCTTGCCAGCCGTTTTGGCAGGCTGTTTCAGCCAGGTTATCACCCAGCAATGCACATCGACGAGAGCCGCCGCCATCAACAACCAGAACTCTGTTGTTCACTTTTTCTTCAAGTGTGCTGCGAACCAATGAATTGTCTTCAAATACTTTGAGGGTAGTGATTTGTCCGCTAAAGGCTGTTTTATTACCAAAGGATTTAAAAATGGGCTCGGCAATCTGGAAATGATCCTGATCGGAAAACTGATCGCAAAGATCCGCGGTAGTTAATGACATTGTGTTGACTCAACTGTTTGATGCGGTGATTATAACAGTTAGGTAGCTCGCAATAAATAACCCACCATCATAATATCCAAATCTACCACAGAGTACACAGAGAAAAATAGGTTTTAGACTCTTGTAAAACGCGAAACATTTCGCAGGTAACCAGATCTCTTTTATTTCTAAGTATTTTAATTTAATGGAAATTGCCATTCACCCACTCAAAAAGGCTCAAAAATACACTTATATTATTGATTTTAAATAAAAAAATATTAGATTAATGGCCGTGAGGCTGGGACCAAGGGAAACACTAAGGCTCCTTATTAACTAATCTCTAAAGCGCCCGGCATAAAAAACTCACTGACCAGCAGCGGCTGTTTCTGAATGGCATAAACTGTTCTTCTGCCCCAGGTGTTTTCAGGAATAGAGATCTGTTTTTGTAATTGAGTTGACCAGTAATTCGCTTTTACCTCGGTGATGTCCAGTTGCAGGCGTTCCAGGTTAGGGTAGGAAAAAATGACTTCTCCCAGAGGCCGTGTTCCCAAATGGGAAAGGTTGCGTTTGGCAATTTTGATGGTTTTTTCCGGTAAAATGGTGCGGGCAAGAATCAGTGGTTTGCCGTCGGCATGTAACAAAACTTCACGTACCAGGTTGTACTGTTGATGAGGCAGGCGCAACAGTTGGCATTCGCTTAGGTATGCCTGCTTCCAACGGTGAAATAAAATTTTAACTGCAAAGCTGTCACCATAAAAACAGCGTAAGCGATGAGTTAATGATCCTGCCTCGAAAACCCATGATTGCACATTTTTTGGAAGGGTGTGACGACTACCCGGCTGGCTGGGTTTCCAATCAGGGTCACGGTTGAATAAAAAACTGTTGGTGTGCACTCTGGTTTAGACCTCTGCATATTGACTGGTGCTACCTAACCAGCGATCGATAATGGGTTGTATGGATTCAGGATATTGTTGGCAGATGATCTCGGCGGCGTCATGCACCTGCTCTAATAAAGCTGCATCGCGGTTTAGATCAGCAATTTTAAACTGCATTTGTCCTGTTTGACGGGTGCCCATGACCTCACCCGGGCCGCGTAATTGCAGGTCTTTTTCGGCAATTACAAAACCGTCGTTGCTTTCCCGTAAAATGCCTAAACGATGTTTACCGGTATTCGATAAAGGTGATTGGTACAGCAGTAAGCAATAACTTTCCATTTCGCCACGGCCAACTCTGCCGCGTAATTGGTGTAACTGGGATAGCCCCAGTCTTTCAGGGTTTTCGATGATCATCAGACCGGCATTGGGTACATCGACTCCGACTTCTATGACGGTAGTTGCCACCAGCAGGTCATAGTCATGATTTTTGAAAGCCTGCATAACGGACTCTTTTTCGGCAGATTTCATGCGGCCGTGAACCAGGGCAATACGAACGTCCGGCAATGCTGTAGTCAAATATTCAACAGTTTTTTCCGCTGCTTCGCATTGCAATACCTCCGATTCTTCAATGAGTGTGCACACCCAGTAGGCCTGACGTTGTTGTTTTATCCAGTGGCTGATTCTGGCAATGATTTCATCACGGCGTTCACAGGGAATGACGCTGGTGATTACCGGTTTTCTTCCCGGCGGCAGTTCATCAATAATGGAAATATCCAGGTCGGAATACTGCAGCATTGCCAGGGTGCGGGGTATTGGCGTGGCCGTCATAACCAGCTGGTGCGGCCTCAATCCTGACTGTTGAGCTTTCTCACGTAACGCCATGCGCTGATGTACGCCAAAGCGGTGCTGTTCATCAATAATGATCAAACCCAGTTTGGCAAAATGTACGCTTTCCTGAAATAAGGCGTGAGTACCAATGATAATGGGGGCGCTGCCGTCTGCAATGGACTGCAATGCTTGTTGTCTGGCTTTGCCTTGCAGATGTCCGGTCAGGAAAACCGGCGTTATATTAAAATCGGCAAACCAGTTGCTGAAGTTACGAGAATGTTGTTCGGCCAGTAGTTCGGTCGGCGCCATAATGGCAATCTGGAAATTTGCAGCTAAAGCCAGTAAAGCTGTGCAGGCAGCTACGATGGTTTTACCCGAACCGACATCGCCTTGTAGCAATCTGAGCATAGGGTGTTTTAACGCACAGTCAGTTTCAATTTCGCTGATGACGCGCTGTTGGGCTTCAGTGAGCTGGAATGGCAGACCAGCAAGAAATTTGGCTTTTAGTTTATTATCGACTTTAAAAACGGGCGCCTGCCATTTTTTATGGCTGTGTTTGCCTTGCAACATTTTTAGGTGATGGGCTAAAAATTCCTCAAATACCAAGCGTTTTAAGGCGGGGCTTTGTTGAATGTCAGCGACAGAAATTTCGGCCTGGGGACTGTGTAAAGTTTGTAAGGCCTGTTGCAGTGTAGGGTAGTGATATCGTTGTAACAGTGATGCAGGCAACCAATCGTGGAGGTTGTTCAGGCATAGGGATAATGCCTGTTTGACGGCCTTTCTCATGGTGTTTTGGTGTAAGCCTTCGGTTAGCGGGTAGATCGGAGTCAGATAGTCTTCAGTAATGTGGCGGGTCGATTGTATGATTTTGTATTGCGGATGGATCATTTCCAGTCCTGCATAACCCTGGCGTATTTCACCAAAACAACTGAGCAGTGTGCCCGGTTTCAGTTGTGCTTGCTGGCTGGCTGTAAAATGAAAAAATCGTAAACTGATAAAACCGGTTTGATCGCTGATTCTGCAAATTAAACTACGCCGTCCTGTTGGCAATATATCGGTTAGTTCCACCGTGCCGGCAATGAGTACTGACATACCAGCTGTTAATGAGTCTAGCGGGTAAATTCGGGTGTGGTCTTCATAACGAAGCGGCAAGTGAAAAAGCAGATCCTGAATATTATGGATGTCCAGTTTTTGCAGGCGAATGACGGATTGCGGACCTACTCCCGATAATGTGGCGACCGATTGATCGTTAATATTCATTGCATCAAAATAGTGGCTGGGCAAAGTGCGGAGCGCTTATACGATGTAGATACGGCAGATATCTGCATTCAACACGTCCTTGTGCTGCGGATGTGAGCATGGACGCGGAAGATTTTTTGCCCAATCCTATTGTATTTATGCGTCGTAAATTTCCCGTATTTCCATAATCGCATCCATTTCCACAGCAACTCCTTTTGGTAGGGTCTCAATGCCAACAACTGCTCGTGCCGGATAAGGCTGGGCAAAATATTCACCCATGATTTCGTTAACCAGTGGAAAGTGAGACAGATCCGTCAGGTATACATTCAGTTTTACGACATCATAAAAATCACCGCCGGCAGCTTCCGCTACGGCTTTCAAATTATCAAATACACGACGAATTTGTACGGAAATATCACCTTCAACAACTTCCATGGTTGCCGGGTGTAGCGCAATTTGTCCCGATAGATAGACAGTGCCGTCGACTTTGATGGCCTGTGAATAGGTGCCGATGGCTTGTGGAGCCTTGTCTGTGTAGATAACTTCTTTACTCATTTTTTATCCTTATGCTTTAACGCGGGTTAGTTTCAATATGATATTTAACTTCTTGAGTTTGCGCATTATATTGGCTAAATGGATCCGGTCTTTTACAGTTAAAGTGATTAAGTCCACTGATACACGCTCGTCCTGATCAACAACGGTCACATTTTCAATATTGGATTCCATGCTGGAAATTACGGAAGCTATGGTGGCAAGAGTACCACGCTGGTTTAGCAGCTCTATTCTGATTTCAGCAGGAAATTCTCCCGATGCTTCCTGGCACCATTCCACATCGAGCCAGCTGGTTTGTTTTTTTCTGACCTCGTTACTGTTACGACATTCAGGGTGGTGAACAACGATACCTTTCCCGGGGTTAAAAAAACCAATGATAGGGTCGCCCGGGATGGGTCTGCAGCATTTAGCCAGCGTGACCACCATTCCTTCAGTGCCTTTGATGATCAGCGGCGTTTCATGACGCTGTTCGTTGTCATCCAGTTTTACCGCAGCATTGATATCATCTTGACTGATACGTTTAGCGACCAGTAACGGCATTTTGTTACCCAAACCAATATCTTCCAGCAATTTATCCAGTGACTGCATTTTTAAAACATCAAGCAGTTGTTTTATCCGGTTTTTATCAATTTTATCCAGCTTCATGTTCAGGCTTTGCAGTTCTTTTTCCAACAGACGTCGCCCCAGATTAATGGCCTCCTGTTGTTTAAAGTGCTTCAAGTAGCTGCGGATACTGCTTCTGGCTTTGGCTGTAACTACATAATTCAGCCATAAAGGATTAGGGCGGGCCCAAGAAGCGGTAATTACTTCAACTGTCATGCCGTTTTCCAGTCTGGTTTGCAGCGGCACCAGTTTTTTGTCGATACGAGCAGAAACACAGGAATTGCCGATATCGGTGTGTACAGCAAAGGCAAAGTCAACGATGGTGGCGCCGCGCGGCAATTTGATGATGCTGCCCTGGGGAGTAAAAACAAAAACCTCCTGAGGGAATAAATCGACTTTCAGGTTATCAATAAACTCCAGTGAGTTTCCTGCTGATTTCTGGATTTCCAACAAATCGCGTAACCATTCATTGGCGCGGGCCTGAACATTTTCAGTGCCGTTATTGTCGGTTTTGTATAGCCAGTGTGCGGCAATACCGGATTCAGACATGCGGTGCATTTCATGGGTTCTGATCTGAATTTCTATAGGTACGCCGTAAGGTCCGATCAATATAGTGTGCAGGGACTGATAACCATTAGCTTTGGGTAAGGCGATGTAATCCTTAAAACGACCGGGTATGGGTTTGTATAAATTATGTACGCAGCCAAGTACCCGGTAACAGTCGTCGACTGTATTACAGTGAATTCTGAAGGCATAAACATCAAAAACATCCGAGAAAGATATTTTTTTATGCAGCATTTTATTGTAAATGCTGGCAATATTTTTTTCTCTGCCCACTACTTCGCTTTTTAATCCAGTTTGTTGCAGTCTGTTGTGCAGGGAGTTCTGGATGGTGTCGATGATTTCTTTTCTATTGCCGCGAGCCTTTTTGACCGCACGTCTGATAATAGCATGGCGATGGGGATGCAATGCTTGAAAACCCAGAGATTCCAATTGGTGGCGGATTTTGTTCATGCCTAAACGATTGGCGATGGGCGCGTAGATTTCCAGTGTTTCTTTGGCAATGCGACGTTTTTTATCGGGGGGCATTGCCCCAAGGGTTTGCATGTTGTGCAAACGATCAGCTAGTTTGACCATAATGACGCGTAAGTCTTTGGCCATTGCCAGAAACATTTTTCTGACATTTTCGGCTTGTTTTTCAGCGTGCGATTTACTGTCCAGTTTGGTCAGTTTAGTAACGCCATCGACCAGTTCGGCAACTTCAGCGCTGAATTGTTCACTGACTTGTTCTTTGCTGACAGGGGTGTCTTCGATAACGTCATGGAGAATAGCGGCCATGATACCGTAAGTATCCATACGCATTTCCGCCAGACAGATTGCAACCGAGACGGGGTGGCAAATATAGGCTTCGCCACTTTTTCGAAATTGTCCGCTATGAGCCTCGGCGCCAAAATGATAAGCGCGGACTATATCCTTGATTTGTTCTTTATCCAGATAGTCGTCCAGAACCAGGCATAAACGCCTGAGGAGTTTTTCTTCAGGGTTTTTCGGCTTATGTTCTTTTGCTTCGACGACTATGCCTGGCATATTTTAGGGTTTTATCTCTAAACTGGTATCTGAAACATCGCCTACATTGTGAAGAAGATTAATATTATCTTCGCTAACATCACCTGTAGCAATCTCGCGCAAGGCCACGACCGTATTTTTGTCTTTTTCGATAGGTACAAATGCATCGGCGCCTTTGTCCAGTTGACGTGCTCTTTTGCTGGCTAATAAGACCAGTTTAAATCGGTTTTCAACATTTTCTAAACAATCTTCAACGGTAACTCTAGCCATTTTTAAACCTGTTAGTGAAATTTGCCTGATTATAAGGTGAGGCAAAATAAAAAAGGAACTGACTATTATATAAAGAAACAGCTCTGCCAGGCAATTTTCCAGTAGAGCTGTAATTGTTTAGGTATCCTTGATGTTTATAACATCAAGGAATGAGTGTAATTAAGACCGGTCTTCCAGAATGGCTACTGCAGGCAGCTTTTTTCCTTCCAGAAATTCCAGGAAGGCACCGCCGCCGGTTGATGTATAAGACACTCTGTTACTGATACCGTATTTGTCGATAGCCGCCAAGGTGTCACCGCCACCAGCGATGGAGAATGCTGCGCTTTTAGCAATTGCCATAGACATGGCCTGGGTTCCTTCTCCAAACTGGTCGATTTCAAATACGCCGACCGGGCCGTTCCAGACGATTGTGCCTGCAGATTGTAGGATCTGTGCATATTGTTTTGCAGTTTCGGGACCGATATCCAGAATCAGATCATCGTCAGCTACATCAGCCACTTTTTTAACGGTTGCCGTCGCATTTTCGGAAAACTCTTTAGCACACACGACATCAACGGGTACCGGGATATCAGAACCGTTTACTTTAGCCTGAGCCATCAGTTTTTTCGCTTCATCAATCAGGTCTTCTTCGTACAGAGACTTACCCACGGGATAGCCGGCTG
>CAYYSO010000106.1:0-8395 GCA_964474415.1 uncultured Methylomarinum sp.
GGCAGGGTGTTGACCTGATATTTCTCAATGTCTTTACGGGTATAAACAGTGGTTGCCGTAGAAAGGTGTTTGACGGGGGTTTCGGTTCGGGTGGCAGTAACTATCAACTTGGGGAAACTGACTGGTTCCCCGGCAAAGACAGGAGCCAATCCAGCGAATAAAAAAGAACTGTAAAAAAACTTGTGCATAAAATCCTCTGCGCCGCCCGCGCAAATGAAAGTGAAAAACACAGGGGGGTGTGAGGAACGGGCAAGCGTATTACACTTGATCCTGTCGATCCACAGCCCGCCGCTGCAGCGATACACTTTCAGGCAGGTCTCCGGGCTCATAAGTGGTTTTTACCGGAACTATCGTCTTCCCATATTCTCGGATACAGTGACATATGATAGTTCTTTGACTTATCTACCGTTGCGGGGGCAGCGCCGGATTTGTTAGTGGATAAACTCACCGGCTTCCCTTTTAAGCCCTGGAATAAAATCACAGAGGCACCAGAAAGCAGGGCGCCGATTATACGGTGTTATTGAAACGAGTCAAGAATGATTGTTATCTACACTATAAGGTTTTTAAAAGACTATATCGGTTTTATTGTCCAAGCACTTTGGCAATGGCATCTTCCCAGAAATTCAGAGGTTTGGTGACGGGGCTAGGGCAAGTATCGTAACCCTGATATTCAATGCCATTAAAAACATCATTACGCAGCCATTGATAGGTGGTTGGTGAGCTTTGCTGCAGACGTTCCGGAAGCAGCACATACTGAGCAACCAGTTCGGCCAGTTTTTCCTGTATTCTGCCGTTGTAGCGGCCCTCATTGACTTCCCATAAATATTCAAAAGCTTCAAACCACTTGGATGGCCATAATGCCAGTTTGGCATCAAGAATTAATTTTGTAGTAGCATTATCCGTGGACATTTTCCGGTACCAGTAGAAAAAATACAGATCATCATAGCCGTTCCAGAAATGAAAGTTGTCGATGGTATGGGCTATTTCATGAATCAATATCGGTAACCTGAAATCGACCAGATATTTCAGGTTAATATCACGATACATGCGGCCGTCTTTGGCTTTATCAAATGCCTTGATGGTAAAAATGATCAGATTTTGGCCGCTATATACCTGGGCGACAGTTTCGCCTCTGAAACCTGTGCCCGGCACAATCATTAAGGGATGGGTCTGATCAGTCCAGATACTGGTTTGATAATCCTCCGGGAATGCTTCTGTGGCGATCGTTTGGACAGAAATCGGTAGTTTCTGAATGACTTTTTTAAGGTCTTTAATCGGTTTGGCTTTGCTAATGGTTTTACGTAAAAAAGGTGGAATCTTGCGGATACCTTTTTCAAAAACCCGCAGGTGGTCATTCTTAAAACGGGGAATACTATAATTATCACTGTGTTTAATGATCGTTTTGGTGTCGTAAAATAGCGCCAAAACCCTGAGTGCGGCTTCTTTACTGTTCCAGTATTTTTCCAGGATACATAAATCAACTGACGGGCTTATTGCACAATCTTCACGAAAGTCGCGTAAATCCTGTAAATGTCGGGGATGGGTGTGATCGGTTAATACGGTTACTGAGTGATGGCGTAAATCAGCCGCATTTTTTTCATAAAAATTGATGGCTTTCTGCAGTTCGGCCTGAGATTTAAACTGTTTTTCGCTGCCGGCACAGATGAGCTGATTGTCACGCGACAGAGTGAAGAAGCGGTTTTGAAAAAGCGGAGGGGCATTGTCAGTACGATGAGCTGAGGCGGTAATGAAGGGGCAGATGAACAAAAACAAGAAAATACAGGCGTTGAAGGTATTATTCTTATCTTTGTTCATCGTTAACTTGATTATTGAGTTATTGATCCAGGCCGGTTGCATCCCAGAGATGCTGAGCAAAAGTATGTCCCTTATTTTCCGGAACCGGGGGACCATCAGGATAATTCTGCGTATAAACACGCTGGGCATCGTTCGCAAGGTCTAACAGATTGAGTTTGGTATAAGCTTTTTGCATCACTTGCAGTGCATAGGGTACAGCCGGAGTTCGCTGATATTCTTTAATAACATAGCCGGCACGGTTGGCGGCGGCGACATAAGCGCGGCGTTTCAGATAAAAACGGGCCACATGAACTTCATACATAGCCAGATTGTTTCTGAGTGCAATCATACGTTGTTTAGCATCTTCTATGTATTTGCTGTGTGGAAAACGGCGTATCAATTCAGCAAAATTATCATAGGAAGTGCGGGCGTTCCCCGGGTCACGCTGGGATGCGTCAGTAGGTAGAAAACGATCGATAAAACCAATGCCGCGATTGTAATTGACCAAACCTTTCAAATAGTAAGCATAGTCGACATTAGGGTTTCTGGGGTGAATCTTGATAAAACGATTCGCGGCGGCAATAGCAGCCTCGGGATCATCATTTTTAAAATAGGCGTAGGCAACATCAAGCTGAGTCTGGGCTGCGTAATCACCAAATGGATAGCGAGCTTCCAGAGTTTCGTATAACTTGATAGCTTTTTGATAATTTTTAGCATCCATTGCCGCTCTGGCTTTTTCATGGAATTTTTTAGCATCCCAACCGTTGTAATTATCTTCAGAACTCGAACTTTCAGCGTTCAGGTTTTTTAAAGTTTCACAGCCGGGCAAAAACAAAGCCAGATTAATAATAAACAGGGTTTTTAGTAAAAGTAATCGCATTTTGTTGACGACACGTTGTAGTATAGTAGGTTTTTTCGCGGTTTTAGAAATCGGAAGATAATGATATTTATACAGTCGCGAGTATAACTTAAAAACAAGTTAAATATGACGATATTAACTGCAAAAGTACCTGAAGAACTGGCCGGCATGCGTCTAGATCAGTGTTTGGCCGAAGTTTTTCCGGACTATTCCCGGAGCAAGCTGCAAACCTGGATTAAATCAGGACGAGTGCGAGTGAACGGGGTATCTCTGAAAGCAAAATACAAACTGGATGGCGGTGAAGAAATACAATTAGACGCCGAAGCAGAAGCTGTGCTGGAATGCGAGGCGGAAGATATTCCTCTGGATATTGTTTATGAGGATGAGGCCATATTAATCATCAACAAGCCGGCCGGATTAGTCGTTCATCCGGCTGCCGGAAATTGGTGTGGCACTTTAGTCAATGCTTTGCTATATCATGATCCGAAGCTGAATACATTACCCAGGGCCGGTATTGTCCATAGACTGGATAAAGAGACCAGTGGTCTGCTGATGGTGGCAAAAGACCTGCCGGCACACAACAGCCTGACAGCTCAGTTACAGGAAAGATCTATTACCCGGGAATACCTGGCGCTGGTCAAAGGCTGGATGACTGCCGGCGGTACAGTCGATGAACCGATTGGCAGACATCCGGTAGACCGCAAACGTAATGCCGTCAGGGATGACGGCAAACATGCTGTTACCCATTATCGTCTGGAACAGCGTTTTAAACGTCATACACTGGTCAGGGTAAAACTGGAAACCGGCCGGACACATCAGATTCGGGTTCATATGGCGCATATCCATTATCCATTGGTGGGCGATCAAGTGTATGGCGGTCGTTTTCAAATGCCGGCCGATTGCAGTGACAAACTGGAACAGGTATTACGGAATTTTAAACGGCAGGCATTACATGCGGTAAAACTGGGGTTGGAACACCCGCACAGTGGTGAGTATTGCGAATGGGAACAGCCGGTACCGGAAGATATGCAGCAATTGCTGGATGCGCTGGCCGAAAATGGACTGGATTAAACCGGACTGGCCGGCACCTGACAATATTCATGCGGCAGTTACTTTGCGCACCGGAGGTGTCAGTCATGGGCAATACGCTAGTTTGAATCCTGCGTTGCATGTTCATGATGAAACAAAAGATGTTTTGTTGAATCGAAAAATCATTAAAACCATGCTGCAGCTTCCGGCAGAACCGGTCTGGTTACAGCAAGTGCATGGAACACACATTGTAAAAGCGGATCAGGTTCAAGGCATCGTACAGGCTGATGGCAGCTTTAGCGATCAGCGCAATATTGTCTGCGCCGTTTTGACGGCCGACTGCCTGCCGTTGTTATTTGTGGCCGGAGATGGGCGTCTAGTGGCAGCAGTTCATGCCGGTTGGCGTGGTTTGCTGGCTGGAATTATAGCGCAGACAGTTAAGGTTATGGATTGTAACGATTTAATGGTTTGGCTGGGTCCAGCCATTGGACCGGATTGTTTTGAAGTGGGCGGAGAGGTCAGGGACGCTTTTGTGAGTAGATCAGATGAATTCGCTTCGGCGTTCAGACCGCAGTCAAACAATAAATGGCTGGCAGATATTTATTGTTTGGCACGGATCAACCTGAACCAACTGGGGATAGCGCAAACCTACGGCGGTCATCATTGTACTTTTACTGAAAAAAATCGTTTTTATTCATATCGCCGGGACGGTGAAACCGGTCGTATGTCTACACTTATCTGGAGAGATTGACATTGAATTTATTGCTTTTTATTATCATTTTTACTGCAATTGGCGGTGTCTTGAGCGTGCTGGCAGCCAGCGTATTTTTATTATTGCCGGAAGAGCAAAGAAAGCGGATTTTACCGCACGGGATTAGTTTTGCCATTGGCGCTTTGTTAACTGTTGCTTTTTGGGGTCTGATTCCTCATGCATTTGAAGAAGTTCAGCCAGATCAAATTCAGCTCTTGTCAGGCACTATTTTAGCGGGTATTTTGTCGTTTTTTATCCTGGAAAAACTGCTGATTTGGCGGCATTGTCACTCAGGCTCTTGTGAGGCGCATGGTGATGAACTGCAATCTCATAGTCATCAGGGACATGAGCATCATTCGGCGGGTGTTTTGATTATTGTGGGCGACAGTATTCACAATTTTGTTGATGGCGTGTTGATTGCAGCCGCTTTTTTAACCGATGTACAATTGGGTATTGTGACCAGTCTTGCCGTTGCCGCACACGAAATCCCTCAGGAAGTGGGCGACTTTGCTATTTTGTTGCAAAGCGGTTATTCCAAGGGCAAAGCGCTTTTTTATAATGTCCTCTCCAGTTTAACAACAGTGATTGGCGGAGTGTTAGCTTATTTTAGTCTGGAAAATATACATAATGTTTTGCCGTATTTTCTGGTTCTGGCAGCTTCCAGCTTTATTTACATTGCCGTGGCCGATTTGATTCCTTCCCTGCATAAAAAAACAGAGTTGAAAGCCTCACTACAACAGATCAGTTTGATTCTGGCCGGAGTGTTATTGATATTTTCTTTGCATAGCATTGCTCATGATGTTGAATTGGAAAAACATGCTGAAGTTGTCAGAAGATAAATAGGGAATGAGGATAAAATACTTAGTGTCTTATTCAAGTTTCCAGGTCATCCAGGGCAAGAGAAGCTTGCTTGCAAGACCCTTTCTGGCTCTTAAATTTATTACTCTTTCCGCATCCAGAGCGGTTGCTGGAATTTGGATTTTTCCAGGATTATTATTGGTCAAGTTACGTAAATACCTGTAGAGTGGTGCTTTGCGTAGTGAATTAGTTTGAAGTAAGGAGGCTACGTATCCTCATCTCTATAGGTATTTTATGTCATCGGTGCGCGTTCGTTATCAAACTATTGAGTTCGGTGATGTAGATATTCATGTACGGACTTTACGAGATAATCAGCAGTATACTGATGATGACGGTGTTGCCGAAAAAATAGGAATATCGTCGGCTACATGGCCTTTATTCGGAGTCGTCTGGGCTTCGGGTGAAGTGCTTGCGCATTTCATGTTTGACTATGAGGTTGAAGGGAAACGAATTTTAGAAGTCGGCTGTGGAATAGCATTAACGAGTCTGGTGCTTAATCACCGCTTGGCTAATATTACCGCTACAGATTATCATCCTGAGGCGGAACGTTTTCTACTGGAAAATGTTACTCTCAATAAGGGAAAACAAATACCATTCGTGCGCACTGGATGGGGCGATGGAAACAGCGATTTAGGTAAATTTGATCTCATTGTCGGTAGTGATTTGTTGTATGAACGAGATCATGTTGAATTATTGTCTGCTTTTATCGAACAGCATGCCAAACCACTTTGTGAAGTTATCATTGTTGATCCAGGGCGCCGTCAGCATGCGCGTTTCAGTAAAAGAATGGTGAGTTTAGGATACTCACATAGCCAGAGTAAACCGGCAAATATGAGTTATCTAGCGCAGCCATTTAAGGGGCAGATTCTCCGCTATCAGCGTTTGCATTGAAACCACTCACTACCTTAATTTGGGAAAATGTGAGGCATATCGGATAAGTCAGCGGTTACACTGATAGCCAAAATCAATAAAACAGCTTAATGGCAGTGTGGATAACAGTCTAGGTCTATCAATGTGTAATTTTTTTCTGTGCTCAGGTTGTTTTGTCTTTCAGAACCCATCTCCCCCTTTTTTAACTGTTATACGTAACGCTTCTTCAAAAACAGAATCAAACCCACTATCACCTGTATCGTTAGCGGCCCCTGAATTTAGACCCAACACTATTGGCGAAATTGAAGCGATAGTATACTTGATTAGTCACTTACTTTTTTCAAGATGATGGTTTAATCTGTTTAACTCTGTACAGAGAATAGCGATGTAAAAAATAACCTCTCGGATTGACCCACTTAAATAGATATGAATTTTCTCACTCAATGGAAATGGGAATTAAGCTCCCCTTTGGCCGGAATCTTATTAACATTATCCTTTGCCCCATTTGATTATGCGTATTTAGCGCTGGTTTCTTTAGTTTTTGTTTTTGGTAGCTGGAAGGGAATATCTCCCCGCCGGGCTCTATTTAGAGGATTTCTATTTGGTTTAGGTTTATTCGGTTTAGGTGTTTCCTGGGTTTATATCAGTATTCATGACTATGGCAAGGCTCATTTTATCGGAGCAGGTTTATTAACCGCATTTTTTGTCTCTTTCTGGGCTTTGTTCCTGGCGCTAACAGCTTATTTATCCGTTAAATTGAAATGCTCGGATAATGTTTATACGCGGGCATTGTTTATTTCCTCGGTATGGATTCTCATTGAGTATTTCCGCGGCTATTTATTGCTCAATGGGTTTCCATGGCTGCAAGTTACCTACAGTCAACTGGATATGCCATTATCGGGTTATATTCCTTTAGTTGGTGCTTATGGATGCGGGTTCTTGTTATTGTTTTCCACCGCATTGCTGGCTGAAACAATGAAAAATAAAAGCTTATGGCGGCAATCCGCTTTAGTTTTAATACTGGTTTGGGGCGGCGGTATTTATCTGAAAAATATTCAATGGACTGTTCCTGTTGGAGACCCTGTAAAAGTGACTCTTATTCAGGGAAATGTGTCTCAGGATCAAAAATGGCTGCCGCAAAACAGAATAAAAACAATGTTAAGTTACCAGAAAATGACTGAGCAGCATTGGGACTCTGATGTCATTATCTGGCCGGAAACGGCCATTCCAGCCTATCTTTATCAGGTTGAAGAGTTCTTTATTAATCCTCTTGAACGAAAAGCGCAGAAAAATCATACCGATTTAATTGTCAGTTTGCCTGCCAAAGGTCAGGGCACAAAGGAATATTTTAATATGGCATTAACCTTGGGGGAACAACGTGGAGTATACAAAAAAAATCACTTGTTACCTTTCGGAGAATATTTACCTTTACAGCCGCTATCTGGATTCATACTGGATTTATTAAAAATAAATTTAGGGAATTTTACTTCAGGAGGCGAAGCACAGCCGTTAATGGTCGCTGGCGGATACCCGTTTGTTACATCAATTTGTTATGAAGATGCTTTTGCTTCCGTCTTTATCCACGCCTTACCCAAAGCGGCTTATCTGGTTAATGTGACCAATGATGCCTGGTTTGGCGACTCGATTGAGCCTTATCAACATATGCAAATTGCCAGAATGAGAGCGTTGGAAACCGGTCGTTATCTGTTGCGGGCAACTAATACCGGAGTCACTGCCATAGTAGATTTTAAAGGAAAAATAATAAAGCAAGCGCCCTCATTTACAACCACAAGCATCACTGATGAGATATTACCCATGGGGGGAATGACGCCTTTTGCCAGACTGGGCGATAAGAGCATTATTATGGTTTTATTTTTATTGGCCATCATTCTGTTGTTTGCTGAGTTTAAGGTTCAAGACCGAGAGCGCAGTAGGTCCGATTAGCGTAATCGGATGCATGTTAATCATTGCCACCGACTGAAATATTAATGTCAGCGCACTAATCGGGTAAATAAACACCTTGCGCAACATATTGATGAAAAGTGAAATAAGGCTAATCTACCGCTGAAAATCATGGAAACGGAGCTTCAGCGAAGTGGCGTGACTGGCATGATAGTCAGCTAGCTGGTGAAAGTCCAGCCTTTGCCCTGTGAGAAGGGAAAAAGTAGGCGAAAGTAAAGGTGTCCAAAGAAACTCCCGGTAGCTACCCAACAGGGATTGAGGTTGCCGAGAGC
>CAYYSO010000107.1:0-8376 GCA_964474415.1 uncultured Methylomarinum sp.
CTAGACAAATTCAAGAGGTAAACATGGAAAAACCATTCATTTTACACATGCTGACAACAGCAAAAAATTTAAGTCCATTTGATGTCAATATGGCAATGGACGCCGGCTGGGTTTCAGCAGTTCCTTATATTAATGTTGAACCTAGTGAAGTTCGGGGATTGGTTCAGGATGCCATTTTCTCACGCAGTCCCAAGGGTCTGAAAAGAACTGGAATTTTTATTGGTGGTCGGGAAACCAAACAGGCTATGGACATGCTAAAACTGGCAAAAAATTCAATGGTTCCCCCCTTTGAAGTTTCTGTATTTGCCGACCCCAGCGGCGCTTTCACTACAGCTGCCGGCATGGTGGCCGCTGTTGAAAAAGAACTGGCAGACAAATTTAACACCACATTAGAAGGTAAAAATGTCCTGGCGCTAGGGGGCACTGGTCCGGTCGGGCAAGCGGCTGCCGTCATCTCAGCTCAGGCAGGAGCTAATGTCAGAATTATCGGCCGTCAACTGGATAAAGCAGAAAGAATTGCCGAATTGTGTAGCAATGAATTTGGTGAAGGCGAAATCTCTATTACTGCCGGCGCTGATGCCGATAAAGGCGAATACATTAAAACTGCTGATGTCGTATTTGCTACCGGTGCTGCGGGTATTGAATTATTAAGCGCCAAACTGATTGCATCGGCCCCACAACTGAAGGTTGCAGCAGATGTTAACGCTGTTCCGCCATCGGGAATTGCAGGGGTCGATGCATTTGATAACGGAAAGCCCGTTGCCGGTTCGGAAAGCGGCGCTGTCGGTGTGGGAGCGTTGGCAATTGGCAATATCAAATATCAAGCGCAAAGTCGTCTGCTAAAAAAAATGCTGGAATCTGATAAACCTTTATATCTACATTTTGAACATGCCTTTGAAGTTGCCCGTGAATTTATTAAAGAATCTGCTTAAAAAATATTGTCCTCATTATTCAGAAGGAAAAACCAGGATGGAAAAGCGTAGTATTCTCCATATGTTCGACCCCATGCCTAACAACAGCCCTTTTGACGCTAATATGGCATTGGATGCCGGATTTGATGTACTTATGCCTTACGCTAATGTCAAGCTGGACAGCATCCATAACTTAACCCAGGATGCTATATTCTCACGCGGTCCATCAGGCGTTAAGAAAACCGGAATTTTTATCGGCGGTCGTGACATGGGTTTGGCGATAGACATGTTACAGGCCAGTAAACGAGCTATGGTACCGCCTTTTGAAGTTTCTGTATTTGCCGACCCTAGCGGCGCTTATACAACAGCCGCAGCGCTGGTAGCCTGTGTGGAAAGAGTACTTAAGCAAAAACACGACAAACAACTACAACATTGTAAGGCGCTGGTATTCGGCGGAACCGGCCCGGTTGGTATTGCCACCGGTGTTATCGCCTCCCTGGCCGGCGCTGAAACAATTTTGGTTGATCATCTGTCTATTGATGCAGCAAACGATGCCGCCAAAGAATACAACCGACGATTTAACGCAGACTTAAAAGGCGCTGCCGCAAGCTCTGACGATGAAAAATCAGCATTGATAATCAATGCCGACATTGTTTTTTGTACGGCTAAAGCGGGTATTCAGGTATTAAACGCCGCAGTTTTAGCTCAGGCTAAGCAACTGAAAGTAGCCGGAGATGTCAACGCAGTTCCACCGATGGGCATCGAAGGTATTCAACTGAATGATTTTGGCATCCCGCTGATCCATGCCCGCCAATCTGAAGGAGCTGTCGGGGTTGGCGCTCTGGCCATTGGTAATATTAAATATCAATTGCAAAATATCTTGTTAAAATCCATGCTGGAGACTGATGTGCCTTTGTATCTGGATTTCCGTGATGCCTTTAGCAAGGCACAAGCACTGGTTTAATTAGCTTAGAAATGAAAATGATTCTGAAGAAGAATTTCTTCAGAATCACAGAGTCTATTAAACTAAACCGCCATCAATATGATTAAATTTAACAGCCAGACGAGTTAGTTCTACATCATTTTTCACCTTCAACTTATCGTAAAGACGATAGCGATAGGTATTTACAGTCTTGTCACTGATCACTAAAATATCTGACATTTCCTGTATACTTTTCCCTTGAAGAATCAAATTAACGACTTCCGATTCTCTTTGTGACAACCGCGAAAAAGGCGACCCACCCTCTTCACTGAGTCCCTGAAAAGCCAGATTATTAGCAACTTCCGAACATAAATAACGCTTACCCGACATTACCACTCTAATGGCATTCACCATTTCTTCAACCGGCGACCCTTTGGAAATAAACCCCAAAGCCCCCAGCTTTAACAACTGCTGAGGAATAGGACCGTCATTATAAACAGACAGGGCTATAATTTTAGCTTCCGGATAACGTTGCAAAACGCGTCGGCATGCTTCCATGCCACCGATTCCTGGCATTTTTACATCCATCAATATAATATCCGGAGTATTTTTCTCAATTAATTTCAGAACTCCTTCACCACAATTACTAACTGCCACTACTGAAATATCATCAACCGCATTCAGTAACGCCTCAACACCGGTTCTAACCAGCTCATGATCATCAACAAGCAAAACTTTAATCATATTCACACTCTAGTATAATACTGAACCCAGGTTTCTATAGATTTGTGATGTAAATCACATTATTCAAGCTTGCTTAGTTTCCCAAATTTTCACTCACACATCAAATATAATTAACAAATTAATATATACTCACCATTACCCCATAGCTTGCAATGGTTATGCTATTCTCTTAATATGAAAAACAGTAAATGGTTCAATTATTCATTTCCCCATCAACCGGCAATTAATTACTCAACTGCTTTAGGTATCATCCTCAGTATCGCTTTGCTGATTTTTATTATCTCGTTTGCCGCAAGCGACCCCAACACTTTTATCAATTTTCCCGGCCTGACCATAGTAGTAGGCGGCACACTTGCTGCTGTTTTCCTGAGCTACCCTTTACGGGATGTCAAACAAGCCATAAAATCAATCCGCCTGATTTTTTTTTACGAAAGTTTGAATCCGCAAAAAGAGGCCGATGAAATTATCGCTGTTTCAAAAATGTGGTTTAAACGCGATACCATTGCCATAGAGAATGTCATCGATAATATTCATAACCCTTATTTAAAGACCAGTTTCCAATTGATTGTGGACAACACTCCGCTGGACGATACTTTAGCTTTGTTAAAATGGCGTATTTCTCGCTTGCGCGCCAAGGAAAAAGCGGAATCCAATATTTTTCACAGTATGGCCTCGTTTTCTCCCGCTTTTGGCATGCTAGGAACTTTGGTTGGTCTGATCAACATGCTGGAAATCATTGAGATAAAAGACATTAATTCCATCACTTCAAATATGGCCATCGCCTTAACCACAACCTTTTACGGGCTGATGCTGGCAAACCTGGTATTCAACCCTATAGCCATTAAACTGGAAAGACGAACCGAACAACGTATTATGATAATGAGCATGGTCATGGAAGGAGTCGCCCTGATTGCCGAAGGACGAAACCCTTCATTTATTCGCGAAACATTAAGCTCATTTATTGCGCAATATGACAATGAATTGAAAAACACGCCGTTACATTCAGCCAATGACTAACAATTCATATTCCAGGCTTACCTCGCTTTCACTTGGCGAGTTGACAAACGAGACCGACATTCAGTCTTCACAAAACTGGCTACTGACTTATATTGATGTTTTTGTGTTAGTTGTCATGCTGTTTGTAACCCTGGTGGCATTAAGTCATTTTGAGCCCCTAAGGACACCAACCAAAACAATACCGCAAACCAGGATTGCAAAAGAAGCTTTAAAACACAGGGCTGTTCAACTTGCCACTCAAACAAAGACAACAACCAACAAACAAAACACTATTAGCAATAAAGAAAATACCAAGAAACCTGCTAAACCTGTAGAAAAAACAGTTTTGCTTGAAAAACAAAAGAATCCAGTTATTGTCGAAAAAAACACTTCTCATTTAGAACAAAAAGAGTTGCAGAAAACCGCTAAAGAAAAACACACACAGATTAATGAAACTGATATTCAACAGCAATTGAGCAAACAACTCGAAGAGTTGGGTTTAAAAGACAGTATCAATATGAAAGTCACCCAAGGATATGCTCAACTGGAAATACAGGATAATATTCTCTATCAATCTTCAGAAGCCAAACTGACAGACTCAGGTCAGTCCGTTTTAAAAAGGTTGACGCCATTATTGCGACAATCAACCGGCCTGATCTATATTGAAGGCCATACCGACAACAGACCAATCAAGACCAGACAATTCCCCTCCAATTGGGAGCTTGGCGCCGCCCGGGCAACCAGCGTCCTACATTTTCTTGCTTCACAACACATTGAAGCCTCGCGAATGAGAGCTGTAACTTATGCCGATACCCAACCTGTCGCAGATAATAATACTGAACAAGGACGACAAAAGAATCGCCGCGTCAATATTGTCATTAAAGTTTCGGATAAAATAGATTAACAACCAAAAGCTAGTGCTGCACTAGCTGATCTTTTCAATACTGAAGCCGTCAGCATTCCAGCATAAAATTTCAGCAGACTTTTTTTTCCAGTCCGCCAGCACAAAACGCTGCGCGACCTTGCCATCAATAGTAAAATCGTGAACGGCCGGACGATGAGTATGTCCATGAATTAACCTTGAACAATCATATTGCCTCATCACTTCCATAACCGTTTGCCTGTTTACATCCATAATACCTTGAGTCTTTTTGCGTTTGTGAAAATGGCTACGAAATCGATACCAGCGTGCTGCCAGCAGTCTTAAAAGCAATGGTTTAGACAACACATTTTGCATCCATTGCTCAGTATGTGATTTAGCTCGAAACTGTTGATAAGGAATATCATCACTACACAACAAATCGCCATGCATCAGTAAAGTATTAACACCAAAAAGATCAATAACCTGGTAATCACCCAGTAATACTACCCCGGTTTCTTCAGCAAACTCTTTGCCCAGCAGAAAATCGCGATTTCCTAACTGCAAAAATACTCTTGTACCTGAAGATGTAAGCTGCTCAAGCGATTTTTTAATGGTTTTATTTGGCGGTGTATTATCATCGTCGCCAATCCAGGCATCGAACAAATCCCCCAGGATATACACAGCCTGCGCTTGTGACGCCCTGTTTTCGAGAAAAAATAAAAACCGGCGGGTAATTTCCTTTTTTTCCAGAGAAATATGCAGATCGGAAATAAAAATAATGTCTTGTTTCAAGATATTCTGTTGATTTTATGGCAAAGTGCATTTGCTCTCTTGGGAAGCTATCGGATAATTTTTCAAAAGAACAAATCTATCAATTGCAGCGACTTAAAAACTACTCTACAACTTCAGCCTTCTCGATAACAATATCCGTTTGTGGAACATCCTGATGCATTCCACGGTTACCAGTCGGCGCCCTGGCCATTTCATCAACATAATCCATACCTTCAATAACTTCAGCAAATACAGCATACCCCCAACCATTAGATGTTGGACTGGTGTAGTTCAGGAAATCATTATCTTTATAATTAATAAAAAATTGTGCTGTTGCCGAGTCAGGATCAGAGGTACGAGCCATTGCCAGTGTACCACGATCATTTTTCAAACCATTGTCGGCTTCATTTTTAATCGGAGCATGGGTTTCTTTTTGTTTGAAATCACTGTCAAATCCACCGCCTTGCGCCATAAAGCCAGGAATAATGCGATGAAAAATAGTGCCATCGTAGAAACCATCCTTAACATAAGTCAAGAAGTTTTCGGCTGAAACAGGTGCTTTTTCAGTATTCAGTTGAATGACAATTTCACCCATAGAAGTAATTAATTTTACCTTTGTTTGACTATCTGACATCTTGTTTTCCATTGCAAAAGAAAAAGTTGAAAATAAAAACAGCATCACAGTTAATCGCTCCTGCATTATCTGCATTTACCTACATGGATGTAGGTACTTGGCGATAGCAGGAGGCGGTAGCCGCAGCACATCCATGTGCTTCAGAGAAATAACAACTTTACACATTGGTTTTCCTTGGTTAATGATGCGGAAAGTAGATTCTATGTGTTTTCTTCTTGAAAATGAAGTCCAAATCTTGGTAAATTGGCGAGTTATTTGTCATTTCCGGCAAATCAATCAAAAACTTTATCCTATACAAATGCTGAAAATATATAACACCTTAACCCGAAGTAAAGAAACTTTTACTCCCAGAGTAGCCGGCAAAGTAGGACTATATGTTTGCGGTATGACGGTCTACGATTATTGCCATATCGGCCATGCGCGGGTCATGGTGGTATTTGATACCGTTGCACGATATTTCAGATATTGCGGTTATGACCTGACCTATGTCCGTAATATTACAGATATAGACGACAAAATCATTCGTCGGGCCAATGACAACCATGAAGATTTTAGCACTTTAACCGAACGCTTTATTACTGCCATGCATGAGGATGAACGCGCATTATCCGTATTACCTCCTGATTTAGAACCCAAGGCCACGCAATCAATGGCTGAAATTATAGCCATGATTGCCAAACTGATTGACAAAGGTCTGGCTTATGTCGGTACCAATGGAGATGTGTTTTATTCTGTCGCCAAATTTGCAGACTACGGCAAGCTATCCGGTAAAAATATTGCCGACCTGCAAGCTGGAGAGCGCGTTGATGTCGATACAGCTAAACAAGACCCCTTGGACTTTGTCCTGTGGAAGATGGCCAAACCTGGAGAACCCTATTGGGATTCCCCCTGGGGACACGGCCGTCCCGGCTGGCATATCGAGTGTTCAGCCATGTCGACTTGCTGTCTGGGCAATCATTTTGATATTCATGGCGGCGGCATGGACCTGCAGTTCCCACATCATGAAAATGAAATTGCCCAATCTGAAGGCGCAACCGGAGAAAAATTCGTTAATTTATGGATGCATAATGGTTTTGTTCGGGTAAATGAAGAAAAAATGTCCAAATCACTGGGTAATTTCTTCACCGTTCGCGAAGTATTGAAACAATATCGCCCGGAAATCATCCGTTTTTTTATTCTGAGCAGCCATTATCGCAGCCCGTTGAATTATTCTCACGAACAACTGGACGAAGCGGGCGCCGCATTGATGCGCCTGTATACCGCCTTACGCGGAATAGAAATCTCAACGTCTGAATTTGAAAAAAGCTACATAGCCCGTTTCGAACAGGCTATGGATGATGATTTCAACACACCGGTTGCTGTCTCGGTATTATTTGATTTGGCCAGAGAATTGAATAAATCCAAAGACAACCCCGGAAACAAACAATCCCTGGCCGCCACTTTAAAACATCTGGCGGGCATTTTAGGACTCTTACAAGATGAACCGGAAGCATTCCTGAAAGGCAATGTTTGCCACGATGGCCTGTCAGAAGATGAAATCAACCAATTGATTCAAAAAAGATTAGATGCCAAACAAAACAAAGACTGGGCTCAGGCCGATCAAATCCGGGATCAGTTAAAAATGCAAGGTATTGTGCTGGAAGACGCCCCCGGTGGTAAAACCACTTGGCGCAGAGAAAACTAAAAGTTACAAACTAAATCATCAGTAAAACAAATCAATGAGCGAAATCAAAGACAAATCCGTAGCCGTATTTCTGGACGAACTGGCAAGCAAAGCGGCAACCCCGGGTGGCGGCAGTGCTGCCGCAGTCATGGGCGCACAATCAGCAGCCTTGACCAGCATGGTCTGCAACTTAACGATAGGTAAGCCGAAATATACCGAAGTTGAAGTTGAAATGCAGAAGTTGCTGAAAAAATCAGAGGCATTGCGTGAAAAATTAACCGGCATGATCAAAGCCGATGTCGATGTCTTCGACAAACTGATGGCCTGCTATGGTTTACCCAAAGAAAGTGATGAAGAAAAAGCCAGCAGAAGCACACAAATCCAGAGTGTTTTAAAAGAAGCTACTCTAGTCCCCTTGGAATGTGCCAAAGCTTGCGCTGAAGCCATTGCATTAAGTCGCATTGCAGCTGAAAAAGGCAACCTAGGCGTTATCAGTGACGCCGGCGTTGCTGTGATGGCTGGTTACGCAGCCTTAAAAAGTGCGGCATTAAATGTCTACATCAATACCAGCAGCCTCAAAGACAGAAACTTTGCAGAAGCGAAACTCACTGAACTGAAAGAAATCTTAACGGGCGCCGATGTTTCAACTGAAGAAATTTACCATCTGGTAAAAGGAAAACTGTAACACAATCAATAATTTTTACATTTACTGGTGAGATGCATATTGATAGACGCAAAAAAATTCTTGACGATAAAGACTATCACCAGTATTATAGCCGTTCTTCGCAGGGTGACCTACTTATTTGGTTCTACTCAATAAAGAAGGTTCAGATCGGGGTATAGCGCAGTTTGGTAGCGCGCCTGCTTTGGGAG
>CAYYSO010000108.1:0-8336 GCA_964474415.1 uncultured Methylomarinum sp.
TTACCTATTACACAACAATGGCGGGAGCCAAGGCAGCCTGTTATGCTCTTGGTGAATTAGATGCCGGCGATGTTAATTGTCTACAGGATTTGCATAATACCTTTTGAATTTGAGTTGAATTTAAACGGCGAAAAAAAGCTAAAATTTGGAGTAGTTAATGAATAAAGTCCCTCTAACCGTAACCGGTGCAAATAAATTGCGCGAGGAATTAGAACAATTAAAAAGCGTTGTACGACCAAGAATTATCGCAGCCATAGCAGAAGCTCGTGAGCATGGTGATTTAAAAGAAAATGCGGAATATCATGCTGCCAGGGAGCAACAGAGTTTTGCAGAAGGACGTATAGCCGAGATTGAAGGGAAGCTATCCAATGCCAATATCATTGATGTCACTAAAATGGATGCCAATGGCAAGGTTATTTTTGGTGCAACTGTTGAAATTGAAGATCTTAATTCGGAAAAAGTCGTAACTTATCAGATTGTTGGTGAGGACGAGGCGGATATTAAAGAGGGTCGTATTTCAGTTGGATCGCCTATTGCCAGGGCATTGATTGGTAAAGAAGAAGAAGATGTCGTGACGGTGAAAGCTCCGGGTGGTGAAATAGAATACGAAATCCTGTCGATTCAGTATATCTAATAATCTTATTATGGCATCTGATTTAGAAGAGGGGCAGCAGGTGTGCCCCTCCGCTTTTTATTTGTCCGGGTTTTTCCGGTAAATAACGGCAACTTGGCCGATAGTTTGAATTGATTCAGCTTCTGTTTTCGCACAAATCTGATCTCTGATTTGTTGACGATCATCTCTTTCAGCGCGAATCTTTACTTTGATGAGCTCATGAGTATCAAGGGCCAGTTCGGTTTCATTGATAACAGCTTCAGTCAGTCCGGCTTGGCCGATGATAATAACGGGTTTTAATGCATGGGCCTGTGTCTTTAGTTTCTTTTTATCAGCAGAATTCACTGTGTGTTTCCTTAATAACTTAAAAATCTGAACAATTTTACACTACAACAAATTATGGCGCGAAGTAAAAGCAGTAACCAGTGGATGCAGGAACATTTTCAGGATGAGTATGTCAAAAAAGCTCAGGCATTGGGATATCGGTCGCGTGCCGTGTTTAAGCTGGCGGAAATTCAGGAGAAGGATAAAATTATCAGGCCTGATATGAATATTATTGATTTAGGCGCTGCACCCGGTGGCTGGTCGGAATATGCCAGGAAAATTATCGGTAAAAAACATAAACTCATTGCTTTGGATCTATTGGAAATAGAACCGATTGAAGGCGTTGATTTTATTCAGGGTGACTTTAGGGAAAATGATGTATTGGATAAATTGTATAGCGTTCTGGATAGCGAGTCTGTGCAATTGCTTTTATCAGATATGGCGCCTAATATGAGTGGTAATAAGGCAGTGGATCAGCCTCGATCAATTTATCTAGGGGAGCTGGCGCTAGATACTGCACAAACAGTTTTGGCTAAAAACGGTTCTTTTTTAATTAAAATGTTTCAAGGTTCCGGGTTTGATGAATATTACAATGAAGTGCGTAAATATTTTAAAAGTGTGGTTATCAGAAAGCCAAAATCTTCCCGGGCAAGAAGTAACGAGGTTTATATTTTAGCAAAAGGGTTTAAATAAAGTGATATTACCCCTATATCCCTTTAAGGGTTAGCAATAGCCAAATAAACTGTCAGGGGCGGTTATTCCTGATAAAATTACTCGGTTTTTTATAGTGAGGCTGTTCCGGTCTGGAGCGTGTAACTTGAGCGATATGATTAAAAATTTAGTGTTATGGGTCGTCATTGCAGTTGTGTTGATGTCCGTATTCAATAACTTTGGTACGAGGTCTAATCGTGCTGATTCTTCGTTATCCTATTCGCAGTTTCTTGATGCGTCTAAAGCAGGCCAGGTGCAGCAGGTTATTATTGATAAAAACTCGATTAGAGGTAAGATGCAAACCGGCGAGAAGTTCAAAACTTATGCGCCTAATGATCCACATTTAGTGGATGATTTGATAGCCGATGGAGTAGATATAAAAGCTCAACCTCCAGAAGAACCCTCAATGTTGATGCAGATTTTTGTATCATTCGGTCCGATCCTGTTGCTGATTGCAGTATGGGTATTTTTCATGCGGCAAATGCAAGGTGGCGCCGGTGGTCGGGGCGGTGCAATGGGCTTTGGTAAAAGTAAGGCACGGATGATGGAACAGGATCAGAATAAGGTTACTTTTGCCGATGTAGCGGGTTGTGATGAAGCTAAAGAAGAAGTTGAAGAAATGGTCGACTTTTTGAAAGATCCGGCAAAATATCAGAAACTGGGTGGAAAGGTCCCTCGCGGAGCATTAATGGTAGGACCGCCCGGAACAGGTAAAACATTATTGGCCAGAGCCATAGCCGGAGAAGCCAAAGTGCCGTTTTTTACCATTTCCGGTTCTGATTTTGTGGAAATGTTTGTTGGTGTTGGGGCTTCCCGTGTCCGGGATATGTTTGAACAGGCTAAAAAGCATGCGCCTTGTATTATTTTTATTGATGAGATTGATGCTGTGGGCCGTTCTCGTGGCGCCGGACTTGGTGGCGGCAATGATGAACGGGAGCAAACACTCAATCAGTTACTGGTTGAAATGGATGGTTTTGAAGGCAATGAAGGCGTTATTGTTATCGCAGCGACGAACCGGGCGGATGTACTGGATAAAGCATTACTCCGTCCAGGTCGATTTGATCGTCAAGTAGTGGTTGGATTGCCGGATGTCAAAGGTCGTGAACAGATCCTTAAGGTTCATCTGCAAAAAGTGCCGGCTGCCGATGATGTTGAAATAAAATATATTGCGCAAGGCACACCCGGGTTTTCAGGGGCTGATTTGGCCAATTTGATCAACGAAGCCGCGCTGTTTGCCGCAAGAATGAATAAGCGTATAGTTAGCATGCTGGATCTGGAGAAAGCCAAGGACAAAATTATTATGGGGGCGGAAAGGCATTCCATGGTGATGGATGAGAAAGAGAAGAAAATGACTGCCTATCATGAATCCGGACATGCTATTGTGGGACGGTTAGTGCCGGATCATGATCCTGTATACAAAGTGAGCATTATGCCGCGCGGTCGTGCTCTGGGTATTACCATGTTTTTACCGGAAAAAGATCAATATAGCGCTAGCAAACGCAAGCTGGATAGTATGATTTCCAGTTTGTATGGTGGACGGATTGCTGAAGAACTGATCTTCGGATGGGAAGAAGTATCCACCGGCGCTTCCAACGATATTGAAAGAGCCACAGAACTGGCCCGTAACATGGTGACCAAATGGGGTTTGTCGCAACGTTTGGGGCCATTAACCTATGGTGAAGAGGAAGGTGAAGTATTCTTGGGGCGTTCGGTCACACAGCATAAATCAGTTGCGGAAGAAACTTCACATACAATTGATGAAGAAATTCGCTCCATCATTGATAGAAACTATGAGAGAGCAGAAAAAATTCTGAAGGAGAATGAAGATATTTTGCATGCTATGGCAAAAGCATTAATGAAATATGAAACAATCGACAAGTTTCAGATTGAAGACTTAATGACCAGGAAGCCTGTTAGAGATCCTGAAGGCTGGGATGATACACCGCCTTCCGGCGGGGCAAATGCAACGGCTGAATCCGGGAAACAGGAGAAAAAAGATTCTCCAATAGGTGATACGGCGAAACAAAATTAACAAGATCCACTAGAATATAAAGGAGAGGCTTTTGTCTCTCCTTTTTTTTGAAATAAAGAAAGTGCGGGTGTAAAAATGGCAAAAAAATATTTCGGGACAGACGGTATCAGAGGCAAGGTTGGAGAATACCCCATTACTGCAGATTTTTTATTGAAGCTAGGGTGGGCAACAGGACATGTTTTTGCCAATGAAGGTAATGGATTTGTTCTGGTCGGAAAAGACACGCGGATATCAGGGTATATGTTCGAATCGGCGCTTGAAGCGGGTCTTTCCGCTGCAGGGGTGGATACTCGTATGTTAGGGCCCATGCCAACTCCCGGTATTGCTTATTTAACCAGAACGCTGAGAGCAAAGGCCGGTATTGTGATTAGCGCTTCGCATAATCCCTATTACGATAATGGCATAAAGTTTTTTTCTGTTGATGGAACCAAGTTGCCGGATGAACTGGAACATCAGATTGAGCAATATATTGATACGCCAATGACGACTGTAGAATCATCCCGGCTGGGTAAGGTTAAGCGAATCGGGGATGCTGCTGGTCGTTATATAGAGTTTTGTAAGGCAACCGTTCCGACACGCCTGGACTTTAAGGGTATGCGCATTGTAATAGATTGTGCACATGGAGCTACTTATCACATTGCTCCACATGTCTTTAGCGAAGTGGGTGCAGAGGTCGTCGCCATTGGCGCCGAGCCGGACGGTTTAAATATCAATGACGAATGCGGCGCTACCAAGCCTGAAAACCTTGCAGCTAAAGTCCTGGAATATCGTGCCGATTTAGGTATTGCTCTGGATGGTGATGGCGACAGAGTGATTATGATTGACCATAAAGGTGAAATTGTTGATGGTGATGAATTAATCTATATCATCGCTAAATCACGATTGAATGCGGGGCAATTAAGTGGCCCGGTAGTGGGTACTTTAATGACAAACCTGGGTATGGAGCATGCCTTGAAAGAAGAAGGTGTTAAGCTTTTACGTGCAAAAGTGGGTGACCGATATGTGATGGAATTGCTTACTGCGAAAAAAGGCATTTTAGGTGGTGAGGGCTCGGGTCATATTATTTGTCTGGATAGAACCACGACGGGTGATGGCATCGTTGCAGCATTACAAATTCTGGCGGAAATGCAAAGTACAGGTAAAAGTCTCCATGAACTGAAATCAGGCATGCAAAAATATCCGCAAGTACTTGTGAACGTCAGGGTGGATAAAAAAGTAGATATTGACAACATGGACAGTATTAAGAAAGCGGTTGCAGCTGTTGAGAAAAAACTAGGCGTCAGCGGCAGGGTGTTATTGAGAGCTTCAGGAACAGAGCCTTTAATTAGGGTGATGGTGGAAGGCGCTAATAAAGACGAAGTTGTGAAATATGTCCAGCAATTAGCCGATGATGTAAAGAAAGCAATCGCAGCTTGAATTGCATGTCCGTAAGCTATATCATAGGCGGCTTTATCTTTTGTCTGGAGTAAGTGATGCGACAATCTTTGATTATGGGAAATTGGAAAATGAATGGTTCTCGCGCAGAGGCTCAAACGCTTGCGCAAGCCATTGTTGCCGGTTTGAGTGCGGGTGATCAGGGAATTGCAGTTTGTGTTCCATTTGTCTATTTATCAGATGTGCGTAGCATTATCGAATCAACACCCGTGGCATTAGGCGCCCAAAACGTAGCTGATCAGGAAAAGGGTGCTTATACGGGTGAAGTTTCTGCAGCCATGCTGAAAGATTGTGGTTGTACTTATGCTTTAGTAGGACATTCAGAGCGTCGTACCTGTTATGGTGATACTGATCAATCAGTAGCCGCCAGATTCTGTCAGGCACAAAAAGAAGGTGTTATTCCGGTTCTGTGTATTGGGGAAACACTGGAAGAGCGCGAACAGGATAAAACTTTCGCAGTGATTGACAAACAATTGGATGCCGTGATTGATACGGCTGGAATCGATGCGTTAGCCAATGCAGTTATCGCTTATGAGCCGGTGTGGGCAATTGGTACCGGAAAAACGGCAAGTGATGAGCAGGCGCAGGAAGTGCATAAATATATTCGCCAACGTATTGCAGAAAAAAGCCGGGGGATTGCTGACAAAATTCAAATTTTGTATGGTGGCAGCATGAAGCCTGAAAATGCAAAAGGCTTACTGGCAATGCCGGATATCGACGGTGGACTCATAGGCGGTGCGTCTTTAGACGCAGATTCCTTTTTGAGCATTTATCGTTCAGTTTAATTAATAGCGGTTTAGGTAATATGTATCAGGTCATAATTGTTGTCCATGTATTGTTGGGCTTAGGGGTTGTTGGACTCGTATTAATGCAGCAGGGTAAGGGTGCAGATGCAGGTGCTGCTTTTGGTAGTGGTTCATCGGGTTCTGTTTTTGGAGCTCAAGGCGCCGCTTCATTCTTATCCAGGACGACTGCTGTTTTTGCTGCCCTGTTTTTTGCTACCAGTTTGGGTTTAGCTGTTTTAGGGGGGTATCATGATGAACAAGTTGATTTAATGGATGCCCCTGAGGTTGAAGATATCAAGGCTGACGTGCCGTTAGTGGATAACAAAACTGATACAAGTAATGTCCCTGTCGTACAGCAAGATCTTCCTCAGACTGTTTTGAAAGATGTTTCCAAAACAATTGGTACTGTTTCTGAGGAGGTGCAATCCGCAGCAACAGAAAGTGAACAGGCTGTGTCTGATGAGCTTGAAAAAGATACTTCCCAGTAATTTTATGTGATTTAGCCGATGTGGTGAAATTGGTAGACACGCCATCTTGAGGGGGTGGTGACTTCGGTCGTGCCGGTTCAAGTCCGGCCATCGGCACCAGTTATATTTAGTGGAAATTTGTGGAGCCTCTCAGACCTTAATATTCATAGGGTCTGGGGGGCTTTTTGTTTTTCGGGTTCTACAGAGTCGGTATAAAATAAAATGTGTAACTACTCAATGTGACTATGTATTTAATATCAGTCACTTACTCCAGAAGACGCCGTGAATACATCTATATCATATACACTTTTTCCGCAAGCGACTGATATTAAATACTTTTCGATCAATTAATTACGCTGAGTAGTTACTAAAATGTGATGTGTTTTTTTTCTCCTTTTAAATATGGATCAAACTTTTACAATAGATATACGTAAGGCGGTTATCGCTCTTTCTGATGCTTTGGATTTAGTGGGAGTTGATGAGATCCAGCACGGTAAAAGAGTCGCCTATATTGCTGTTCAGTGTGCACTTCGACTGGGTTTTGATCTGGTTTCATGTAATGAGCTGTTTGAAATAGGATTGATTCATGATATCGGAGTTTCTGAAACGTCGGTACATAAAAACCTGATAGATAAGTTTGAATGGGATAATGAAAATATTCATTGCCAAATTGGATTTGAATTAATCAAGGATTACCGGCCTCTGGCCGAATATGCTTATCCTATCCTGTATCACCATACACCCTGGGAAGAATTAAAAAATATCAAGCTTTCCTCAAGGCATAAGCGCTTTGCAAATCTTATTCATTTGGCAGATAAGGCTAATGGGCTGGCGGCGCCTTATTATGGTAGTAATATTCTGGAAAAATCAGATGCTATAATTGCCGAAATCATCAGCTATCAAGACTATCATTTCAACTCTTCAATTATTCAGGCTTTTTTAGATGTTGCCAGGCGACCGGCATTCTGGATTGCAATGGATAGCCGCTATATCTACGGTTTTGTTTATGACAGAAGCTTAATGGAAAATCCTATTAATGTTTCTCTTGATGAGATCAGGTTTTTGGCTAAAATATTTGCTGCTATAGTCGACGCTAAAAGTAAGTTTACAGCCGAGCATTCGTTTAATGTAGCGGCTTTATCTCTGTTTATTGCTGAAAGCTACGGCATGAGTAAATCAACCTGTATTAAAATTGAAATTGCCGGTTTGTTACATGATCTGGGCAAACTCAGAATACCTGATGAAATACTGGATAAAAACGGTGTGCTTACTGACAGTGAAAGAGCCATTATTAATCAGCACAGTTTTGAAACGTACGAAATTTTAAGAAAGATACCCGGTCTTGAAGATATAGCGGAATGGGCTGGCTATCATCATGAAAGACTCAATCAGAAAGGTTATCCATTTCAACCTCATACGGAATATATCAGTCTTGAGGCGCGGATTATCGCCATTGCCGATATTTTTCAGGCATTGGCGCAAACAAGACCCTACCGGAAATCTTTATCGGCGCCGGATATAGCGGAAATTTTGCATGAAATGGTCGAGCAGGGAGAGATTGATGAAATGGTTGTTGATATTGTCGACGAAAACCTGGACAAATGTTATGCCATTGCAGTATCTGATTCTGGTGAATCGGCTGAAACCTGAAGATAATTCCCAATTCTAAAGAACAGAACTATATGCTGGCGACCACAATATATAGTGTCATGAATGGGATTCTAGCTGCATTTTGCGGATAAATCCGCACCTGATACGGCAACTGTAATTATTCAGATTTCCCTCCTATTTTAACAAACTGAGATACTTAGTAATAGCAGGACATGGTAGTTGTACCACATCTTGTGGTTCACAGATGATTGCTCCTGCATAATCTGCCATGTGGTTCATGTAGGAGATACGATTGTAGGGTCGAGTCGCACGCCGTCACCGGCAATCAATCTAGCGGGTTAAAGTCCCGTCTGGGGAAT
>CAYYSO010000109.1:0-8319 GCA_964474415.1 uncultured Methylomarinum sp.
CTCGATTGTATCTACTGATTTCGTTGGGGTTTCAGCTTCACCCTTCACATCTGCAACTCGTTTTTTTCGTCTCTGCTCATGGAAAGCCAATCCCGTTCCTGCTGGAATCAAGCGTCCAACTATCACATTTTCCTTCAAACCGTACAACCTGTCATTAATTCCTCTGACTGCTGCATCAGTTAACACCCGAGTTGTTTCCTGAAATGAAGCTGCCGAGATAAATGACTCTGTTGCCAACGAAGCTTTAGTAATACCCAACAACAATGATTCATAGGTTGCGGGTATTTTCCCCTCTTTCTCCATTTGATCATTAACTGCATTCACAGCGCCACGCTCAACCTGCTCGCCTTTAACAAAATCGGTATCACCTGCTGTAGTAATCTCCACTTTTCTCAGCATTTGTCGAATAATCGCCTCAATATGCTTATCGTTGATTTTAACCCCCTGCAAACGATAAACATCTTGAATTTCTTTAACCAGGTAATCGGCCAACTCTTCAATCCCTCTTAGCCTGAGTATGTCATGTGGCGTTAATTCACCTTCAGCAATTGTCTCACCTTTATCAACAAACTCACCTTCAAACACCGTAATATGTCGCCATTTAGGAACTAAGGTCTCATATTGCTCACCTTCTGCATCGGTAATAACGATACGCTGTTTCCCTTTGGTCTCCTTACCAAAAGAAATCATACCCGTTGCTTCCGCCAGGATTGCCGGATCTTTGGTTTTACGAGCTTCAAACAAGTCAGCTACTCTAGGCAACCCTCCGGTAATATCCCTTGTTTTACTTGATTCCTGCGGAATTCTAGCCAACACATCGCCCACTTGAACCTCACCACCATCTTTTATACTGGCAATAGCCCCTGTCGGCAGAAAATATTGAGCCGGAATATCTGTTCCCGGCAAATTAACAGCTAAACCCTGTTCATCGACCAAGCGAACCATCGGCCTTAATTCTTTACCGGCCGTACTACGTTGTTTTGGATCAATGACGACTTTTGAACTCAAGCCAGTCACTTCATCAGACTGTTCCTGAACTGTTACCCCGTCAATAAAGTCTTTTAATTGTATATAACCATTTACTTCTGTAATAACCGGATGAGTATGAGGATCCCAATTTACGATAATATCCCCGGCCTTCACCACATCAGCATCATTAACCGACAATACCGAACCGTAAGGTATTTTATAGCGCTCTCTTTCTCTGCCATATTCATCCATGACCCCGACTTCTCCCGATCTGGAAACAGCTACCAGATTATTCTCCCGGTTTCTAACTGTTTTCATATTATTCAGCCTTATTGTCCCTGCCGATTTGATCTGTACATTACTGATGGCAGCAGACCTTGAGGCCGCTCCACCAATATGGAAGGTACGCATGGTTAATTGCGTTCCCGGCTCACCGATAGATTGAGCAGCAACCACGCCAACAGCCTCGCCAATATTAACCAGATGCCCTCGACCCAGATCACGCCCATAACATTTGGAACATACACCATGACGAGTTTCACAAGTTATGATTGATCGTACTAACAACTGATCGACACCGTTGTCCTCCAACACAGTCACCAGATTTTCATCGATCATAGTACCGGCAGGAATCAATACTTTTTCACCGGATGAGTCAGTAACATCATCCACATTGACACGCCCCAAAACACGTTCCGACAATGGCTCGACAACATCCCCTCCTTCAATAATAGGAGTCATGGTCAAACCATTTTCAGTACCACAGTCTACCTCGGAAATGACCAGATCCTGCGCCACATCCACCAGTCGCCGGGTTAAATAGCCTGAGTTGGCGGTTTTTAATGCCGTATCAGCCAGACCTTTCCGCGCACCGTGCGTGGAAATAAAGTATTGTAATACATCCAGACCTTCACGAAAATTCGCTGTGATAGGTGTTTCAATAATCGAGCCATCAGGTTTTGCCATCAGTCCACGCATACCAGCCAACTGACGAATCTGCGCCGCAGACCCCCGAGCTCCAGACTCAGCCATCATAAAGATTGAGTTAAATGATTTTTGCTTAACGGTTTCCCCCTTGGCATCAATCACTTCATCCTCGCCCAACCCATCCATCATGACCTTAGCAACCTTATCATTAGCGCTAGACCAGATGTCCACTACTTTATTATAGCGCTCACCATCTGTAACCAGACCCGATGCATACTGACTTTGAATTTCATTGACTTCCCTGTCCGCGGCACCAATAATATCTGCTTTTTTAGCGGGAATCGCCATATCCTCGATTCCAAAAGACACCCCGGAACGAGTCGCATATTTGAATCCCAGATACATCAATTGATCTGCTAGAACAACTGTATCTTTAATACCCAAATGACGGTAGCTATAGTTAATCAGCCTGGAAATATTCTTTTTGGTCATATCGACATTAACAACATCGAATGGCATACCCGCAGGCACAATATTCCAGATTAACGCACGTCCAACAGTCGTCTCCTTTCTACTAACAGTTTCTTCTGTTTCGCCATTAGCTCCGATGTTTTTTTCTACGATACGTACCTGTATTTTGCTTTGCAATTCCACTGCCTTACTATCCAAGGCTTTTACAACGTCATCTACGTCCGAGAAAAAACCACCTTCACCGCGCGCATTAATTTTTTCGCGACTGATGTAATACAAGCCTAGCACCACATCCTGAGATGGATTAATAACCGGTTCACCATTAGCGGGTGACAAAATATTATTGGTCGCCATCATCAGTGTTCGTGCTTCCAATTGCGCCTCCACCGATAAGGGGATGTGTACCGCCATCTGATCGCCGTCAAAATCGGCATTAAAAGCGCTACATACTAATGGATGCAGCTGTATGGCCTTGCCTTCAATCAAGATTGGTTCGAAGGCCTGAATACCCAATCTATGCAAAGTTGGCGCCCGGTTTAACAATATCGGATGTTCGCGAATAACCTCTTCAAGAATATCCCAAACTTCCGCCCCTTCTCTTTCCACCATTTTTTTGGCGGCTTTTATAGTAGTCGCCAGGCCGCGCAATTGCAGCTTGCTGAAAATAAACGGTTTGAATAACTCCAGAGCCATTTTCTTTGGCAGTCCGCATTGATGCAATCTCAATGTAGGCCCCACCACAATAACTGAACGTCCGGAATAATCGACACGTTTACCAAGCAGGTTTTGCCTGAATCGGCCCTGCTTACCTTTAATCATGTCCGCTAAAGATTTAAGCGGTCTTCTATTGGTACCGGTAATCGCCCGACCGCGTCGACCGTTATCCAGCAAGGCATCGACTGATTCCTGCAGCATCCGCTTTTCATTACGCACGATAATGTCGGGAGCATTCAGATCAAGTAATCGATTAAGTCTATTATTTCTATTGATAACACGACGATACAAATCATTGAGATCAGAGGTCGCAAAACGACCGCCATCCAATGGTACTAACGGACGTAATTCCGGCGGTAAAACAGGAAGAACTGTCATAATCATCCATTCTGGACGATTATTTGACATCAACAATGAATCAATTACCTTCAATCGTTTGCTGAACTTCTTGATTTTTGTTTCTGAATTTGTTGCATTAATATCTTCACGAAGAATTTTTACTTCTTCTTTCAAATCAATTGATTTCAACAAATTATAAACGGCTTCGGCCCCCATTTTAGCTTCGAAGTCATCGCCATATTCTTCCACTGCATCCAGATACTCGTCATCTGTCAGCAACTGCCCTCTTTCCAATGGCGTCATCCCTGGATCGAGAACCACGAACGATTCAAAATACAACACGCGCTCTATACTGCGCAATGTCATATCCAGCAATAAAGCGATTCTGGACGGCAAAGATTTTAAAAACCATATATGAGCGACCGGGCTGGCAAGGTCAATATGCCCCATCCTTTCTCGTCTAACCTTGGACAGGGTAACTTCTACACCACACTTCTCACAAATCACTCCACGATGTTTCAGTCTTTTGTATTTGCCGCATAAGCATTCATAATCGCTGACCGGCCCGAAAATTTTCGCGCAGAACAAACCATCCCGCTCAGGCTTGAATGTACGATAGTTGATTGTTTCTGGTTTTTTGACTTCCCCATATGACCATGAACGAATCATGTCCGGTGACGCCAAACCAATACGAATCGCATCAAAATCGTCTGTACGACCTTGACGTTTTAGAAAATTCATTAAATCTTTCAAGAGCCTACCCTCTCTAATTACGACCTGATAATTACCGAAATCTTATCATCAATCAGGAACAGTCAGTCCTGCTCCAGTTCGATATTGACTCCCAGTGAACGTATTTCTTTAATCAATACGTTGAACGATTCCGGCATACCGGCTTCCATTGTATGATTACCATCAACAATATTTTTATACATTCGGGTTCTACCCGTTACATCATCGGACTTGACTGTGAGCATTTCCTGCAGAGTATATGCGGCTCCATACGCTTCCAGAGCCCAGACCTCCATCTCCCCAAAACGCTGGCCGCCAAACTGAGCCTTGCCACCCAGAGGCTGCTGAGTAACGAGACTGTATGGACCGGTAGAACGCGCATGCATCTTGTCGTCTACCAAATGATTCAGTTTCAACATATACATGTAGCCAACTGTCACTTCGCGCTCGAAAGGTTCGCCAGTCAGACCATCATATAGCTTTGTTTGCCCATGTTCTGGTAAATCCGCCAATCTCAGCATGGTCCGAATTTCTTCTTCCGACGCGCCGTCGAAAACCGGAGTCGCCATGGGTACGCCACCCACCAGATTAGCCGCCATCTCAGAAATTTCTGCATCTGAAAATGCATCCAGATTTTCTTTTCTGCCACTACTGTTATAAATTTTATCTAAAAATTTACGTATCTCGGCGACTTTGGCCTGAGCTTCCAACATTTTCCCAATTTTTACACCTAACCCCTTAGCCGCCCATCCCAAGTGAGTTTCCAGCACCTGCCCTACATTCATTCTTGAAGGAACCCCCAAGGGATTTAATAAAATATCAATTGGATTTCCATCTTCGGTATACGGCATATCTTCAACGGGCACAATTTGCGAAATCACCCCTTTATTTCCGTGACGGCCCGCCATTTTATCCCCAGGCTGAATACGTTTTTTCACAGCCAAATAGACTTTAACCATTTTCAAAACGCCGGGCGCTAAATCATCACCCATGGTGATTTTTTTACGTTTTTGCTCAAAGCGCTCTTCAAACTCTTTACGTTGTTGCTCAACCTGCTCAATTACACGCTCTAATTGCAGATTAACCTCCTCATCCTGAGTTTTGATTTTCAACCAGTCTGAATGTTTCAAGCCGTCCAGGTATTCTTGCTTGATTTCAACTCCTTTTTTCAACCCTTCAGGACCTTTCTCAGCTTTTTTACCTACCAGCATGCTAGCAACGCGGTTAAAGATATCCAGCTCAACAATTTTTAACTGATCATCCAGGTCTTTTCTAAATCGCTTGATTTCCTCTTCTTCAATTTCCAGGGCCCGTTTGTCTTTTTTAACCCCGTCGCGAGTAAACACCTGAACATCAATAACTGTGCCACGGATACTGCCTGGCACTCTTAACGATGTATCTTTAACATCAGCTGCTTTTTCGCCAAAAATAGCCCGCAACAGTTTTTCTTCCGGTGTCAACTGGGTTTCGCCTTTTGGCGTTACCTTACCCACCAAAATATCACCACCCTTTACTTCGGCGCCAACATAGACAATACCTGACTCATCCAGTTTTGACAGAGCATCTTCGCTGACATTAGGAATATCCGCCGTTATTTCTTCCGGGCTGTGCTTAGTCTCTCTGGCAACACAGGTTTTTTCTTCGATGTGTATAGTTGTAAATCGATCTTCTTTAACCACACGCTCAGAGACCAAAATCGAATCCTCAAAGTTATAGCCATTCCACGGCATGAACGCGATTCGCATGTTCTGACCCAGAGCCAACTCACCGATATCGGTGGATGGACCATCAGCTAAAATATCACCCTTCCTAATCGAATCCCCCGGTCTAACCAGTGGTTTTTGATTAATACAGGTATTTTGATTCGATCGGGTATATTTTGTCAGGTTATAAATATCGACACCCGGCACCCCGGCAATGGTTTCATCATCATTAACCCGAACCACGATACGTGCCGCATCAACCGACTCAATTTTACCGCCGCGAGTTGCCACAACCGCAACCCCGGAATCTTTAGCAACTACACGCTCCATGCCGGTTCCTACCAACGGCTTTTCAGCTCGCAATGTTGGAACAGCTTGACGTTGCATATTAGATCCCATCAAAGCCCGGTTAGCATCATCATGCTCCAGGAATGGAATAATGGAAGCTGCGACCGATACAATTTGTTTCGATGAAACGTCCATATATTGCACACTATCGGAAGACGCCAGCGTGAATTCATCTTTATATCGACAAGACACCAGCCCTTCGACTAACCTGCCATTGTCATCAATTGCTACACTGGCCTGAGCAATGACAAACTCACCCTCTTCGATAGCCGACAAATAATCAACTTGATCAGTTACTTTGCCATCGACTACTTTTCTATAGGGTGTTTCCAGAAAACCATAGGAATTGGTACGAGCATAAACTGAAAGTGAATTTATTAAACCAATATTTGGACCTTCAGGCGTTTCAATAGGACACACACGACCATAGTGAGTCGTATGAACATCACGCACTTCAAAACCGGCGCGTTCTCTGGCCAAACCGCCTGGACCTAACGCGGAAACACGACGTTTGTGAGTAACCTGTGACAATGGATTATTCTGATCCATAAATTGCGACAGCTGACTGGACCCGAAAAACTCCTTGACCGACGCCGATACCGGCTTGGCATTAATGATTTCCTGCGGCATATAGCCTTCCGAATCTGCCAATGTCAGTCTTTCCCTTACTGCCCGCTCAACTCTTACCAAGCCAACACGGAACTGATTCTCAATCATCTCACCGACCGAGCGAACACGTCGGTTACCGAGGTGATCAATATCATCGACTGTACCCTTCCCGTTCCTGATATTGATCAGTTCTTTTAATACATCAATAATGTCTTCTTTACTTAATGTGCCTTCACCGATAATTTCTTCCCGCCCTAGACGACGGTTGAATTTCATGCGACCTACGGCTGACAAATCATATCGCTCTTCAGTGAAAAACAGGTTTTCAAACAGGTTTTCAGCTGATTCTTTGGTTGGCGGCTCACCCGGACGCATCATCCGATAAATTTCAACCAATGCCTCCAAACGGTTAGTCGTTGTGTCCAATGCCATCGCATTCGAGATGAATGGCCCTCGATCCAAATCATTAACAAACAATGTGTTAATTTCGGTAACATTGGCATCTATTAACTTTTGCACTAATTCTTCTGTCAATTCATCATTGACATTAGCGACTAACTCACCGGTCGATTCATCGACGACATTATGCCCCAGAATTTTGCCATACAAATAATCTCTGGGCACCTCAATTTCAGTCACACCGGCCTTTTCCATTTGCCTGATATGTTTTGCCGTAATCCTGCGGCCTTCCTCTACCAGAACCTTACCATCATGTTTGATGTCAAATACTGCCATATCCCCGCGCAATCGCTCAGGTATAATGTGATATAAAAATTTATCTGCGCTGAATGTAAACTTATTAGTATCGAAGAAAATATCGATCATTTCTTCGTTTTCATATCCCAGCGCTCTTAACAGGATAGTTGCCGGAATTTTCCTGCGTCTATCAATCCGTACGTACACAGCATCCTTATGATCGAATTCAAAATCCAGCCATGAGCCGCGATATGGAATAACACGGGCATTAAATAATAATTTACCGGATGAATGAGTTTTACCTTTATCATGGTCAAAAAATACACCGGGGGATCTGTGTAACTGGGAGACAATAACACGCTCCGTCCCATTAATGACAAATGTACCGTTATCTGTCATCAACGGAAGCTCTCCCATATAGACTTCCTGTTCTCTGATGTCTTTCACCACTTTCGCGTTAGCGGGCGCATCCTTATCATAGATAACCAGACGCACTAACACTCTTAACGGAGCGGCATAGGTTGCTCCGCGTTGCTGGCACTCCCTTACATCGAAAGTCGGCTCTCCTAAACGATAGTTAACATATTCCAGGACCGCATATCCTGAATGACTTACAATTGGAAATACACTTGAAAATGCCGCATGCAAACCACGATCTTCTCTTTTATCAGGCGCTATACCTGATTGTAAAAAACTGGCATAAGAATCGATTTGTGTTGCTAAAAGATAAGGGACGTCGAGTACTTCAGCACCCCCCCCAAAGTTATTACGGATTCGCTTTTTTTCGGTAAAAGAATAGGCCATATTGCTT
>CAYYSO010000110.1:0-8319 GCA_964474415.1 uncultured Methylomarinum sp.
ATTTTGCCACTTTTTTAATACGCATGGCCCAGCGCTCAATTTCCTTAAAGCTGTAGGCTTTATCAGTGGAAAGCATGTGAACCGGGAGTTCAACGGTTTTACCGGTAAAGGCATGTTCCGGTTCGACATGATGTAATAGGGGGTGGTTGGGGTGTCTTTTTCTTAATTCAGATTGATAAATAAAGTCATAATCAGCATCGCTGATAATAGCCTCACCTCCCCGGTAAAGGGCATTGGCAATAGTCAGGAATTCAATGAGTTCATTGTCAGAAAGTGCCGAAAGGTTCTCAGGGTGTGTGGAAATGTAGCTTATCTTTTTTTCGTCTAAATATTTAAAAGAATGATCTGATTGTAAAAGAATGGCTTTCTGATTTGGGTTGAACATTTTGTAAAAGCTGGGTGATGCTGTGGGGGGCGTAATTATATATCGAGTCGGTTGGGGAACAACTAATAAATTGATGTTTTTAGGTACAGCGATATTATTATTCACAGAAAAATTTGATAGTAATTTATCAGGAAGCTGCTAGCCTTAAGAAATTGTTGATTGTATAAAGAGAACGTCAGGTTGAAAGAAGATTTAACGACTGATTTAGTTGTTCTGGAAAGCCATCTGGATGGAATGCTTGAGCGTGTTCAGCAAAACAGTCTGGCGTTAAAGCGTTTTCAGATGTTTGAGATGGGGTTGTTAAAGCTTAATTCCCTTGCTGAAATGATCGATCATATCCTTAATGATGCAAAAGCTTTTTTTGACCTTGATGTTGTCAGTTTCTGTCTGGTGGATGAAAAAGGCGATATTTCAAGATATCTTGAAGAGGATGGTTATGATTATCAGAATAAAACCGGACTCATTCTACTTGAAAATAAAGAGTTTCTAAAAAATACTATAGGTTCGGCGAGACACCCTTTTTTGGGTCGCTATAACTCGCAAGATTGCGCAGTTTATTTTCCACAAGAACATAAACCATCATCAGTCGCCATTATTCCTTTAACCCGTCGTGGAAATTATCTGGGGTCCTTGAATCTGGGCAGTTATAAGGCAAACAGATTTATTATTAACATGGCGACTGATTTTGTTGAACACATGGTTTCAGTGGTCAGTATTTGTCTGGAAAATAATCTGAATTTTGAAACCATGCGTAGAACAAGTCTGATGGATACCTTGACGGGTGTCAATAATCGTCTTTTTCTGGAGCAGCGTATTGTAGAAGAGTTGGATCGCAGCCAAAGAAGCGGTCAGCCACTAACTTGTCTATTCCTGGATATCGATTTTTTTAAAAGTATTAATGACAATTATGGACATCAAGCCGGGGACCATGTGTTAACTTCAATTGCCGGCTCTATTAAACAGCAGTTAAGAAATAATGATGTTCTTGCCCGTTATGGTGGTGAAGAGTTTGTTGCACTATTAACTAATATTGATGAAAAGATGGCTTATGAAATTGCTGACAGGATTCGTGACAATGTCAAGAATTTGTTCGTTAAATACAATGAGCAGAGCATTTCAGTGACTATTTCAATAGGTACTGCGACCTATCAACCTGGTAACAATATGCAATATTCAACTGCTGAATTAGTCACGTTATTAATTCAAACTGCAGATTCAGCATTATATTTAGCTAAACAAAACGGTAGGGACAGAGTTGAAAATGGGGGGGTGATTGGTGAAGTGTGTAATCAGGTTTGTGCGGGAGGCGCTTGACTTTGCTTTCAGGTGTATCGGGTTTTTGATGAACTGATTTTCTATTGCTGCAGTAAAAATTTATAAATCGACAGCTTCCATATTAAAATAAATGCAGTATGAAGATATTTGTTACACTGTTAACAGTATTGAAATAAGGAGGGTGTATGAATTATATTTCACAGATGACTGGGTTTTTAATTCTGACGTTTTTTATTAATTCGTATTTACCAGTATTTGCTGCCGATATGACGCGGGAGCAAATTGTACAATTGCTTAATAATACAAAAAAAAATGAAATAGTCAATTTACGAAGAAAAAATCTGAGCAGTGTGGATTTGTCTGGTCTGGATTTTCGTCATGCAGATTTATGGGGAGCTGATTTAAGAGGAGCCAATTTAAGTCATAGTGATTTATCCGGGTTGAATCTTGATTTAACCGTGATGGTAGGGGCTAATCTTGAAGGCGCCAATCTTTCAAATGTCAGTATCTTTGCTGTCAGTATGATGCGTAGCAATTTAAAAGGCGTTGATTTTTCCGGTAGTCGCGTTATTGCCAATCTTGACAATTCCGATCTTAGTCATGCCAAACTAAGGCATGTCAGATGGGGTGCTGACATGAAAAATCAGCCCATGGGGTTAATGCGGGTAAGTCTGAAAAAGGTGAAATTAATCGGCGCTGATTTATCCGGTGCAGATTTGGGCAGAGCAATGTTAATGTTTGCTGATTTGACTGATGCAAATTTGAAAGATGCAGTGTTAAATTCTGCTGATTTGCGATCGGCTAATTTTACCGGTGCAGATTTAAGTCATGCTGATCTATCTGATAGTAAAATGAACAATGCCATACTGAATAAAGCTAATTTGCAGGAAACTGTATTAAAAAGGATTAAAGGTAAAGATTCTTTACGTGGTCTTGATAATGCAAAGAATATAAATACTGCTGTTTTTGACTAAGGCGATTGTTGGAAAAGGCAAGCAAGATGGTAAATTCTTTGACAGAAATCGCTTAAAGTAGGCAGAAAATTATAATAGTCTTCAATATATACAGATAGATGGAGGCAGGGATCTCTTATCTCAGCCCTTTTGAGGCATGGATATTGAAGAGAGCCCGAAGACGGATAATTTCCCTAAATGACATGGATGTTGAATTTGTTCAGTAAATTAACCAGTTTGATCAAAGGCAAGCCTATCAGGGCATTAGGATCATCCCCTTCTATTTTTTCGAAAAGAGCCACTCCCAAACCTTCCGATTTGAAACTTCCTGCACAATCGTAGGGTTTTTCCAATTCTATATAATGCCTGATTTGAGCTTCAGTGAGTTGTTTAAAATAAACTGTACTGATATCCAGATCAGTTAAATACTGTTGTTGTGCACTGTGCAGAACGCAAAGCCCGGTGTGAAATGTGACAGCACGGCCTGATTGTTCGGTGAGTTGTTTTATAGCATTTTCCCGGTTGCCCGGTTTGCATAATTGTTTGCCGGCAGCTATAGCAACCTGGTCAGAGCCAATTATAATATGCTGTGGAAACCTGGTTGATAATGCATCAACTTTTTTTATTGCAAGTCTGATAGCCAGATTAGCGGCTGACTCGTTAGGAAAACTTGATTCATCGATATCCGGGGAGCAAGTGACGAAATTAATGTTTAATTTTTGCAGTAATTGACTTCGATAGTGGGAACCGGAGGCTAATACAATGTTTGTCATTTTATTATAGAATTTCTACCGTGAAAGTACTCGTAAAAAAGAGAGTTCGGTTATCTGATTTGCAGGTGTCGGTGGTATGGAAGCCGTCGTCAAGCCTCCATAGATGTATACACGGCGTTTTGTAAATTAGATAGCCGAATCCTCAAGCGACTCATTTTTATTTTGCGGGGTGATGGAAACTTCCTTCATGATCGTTAGGTTGCTGGTTTAGTTTGAGTTTGACGACGTAGCTAATAATATATATCATTGCACAGTTATGTTAGACAGATTACCTGATTTTATTGATCCTGTATTGTTTGCTGAAAGGCGAAGAGTGTTGTCCGGGACAATAAAAATGAGTGAATTTACTCGATTATCAGAAGTTTTGATGAAGAACGAAGGCGATGTAAAAATCGACTTTTCTTTTGAAAAAATGGGACGATTGGCTACTGTGCGCGGGACGATTAAGGCAGATCTTGTGCTGGAATGTCAGTCTTGCTTGAAAGGTGTTTTATGGCCTATTGATGCAACTGTGAATTTGGGGGTTGTGTCAACGCTGGAGCAGGCGGACAGACTTGCTGAAGAATTTGAGCCTTTATGGATGGAGGCAGAGACAATTTCTTTAAAAGATCTGGTTGAGGATGAGATCCTTCTTGCTTTGCCTGATTTTCCCAGACATAGCAATGAGTGTATGGAACATAGGCAGAAAAAAACCGAACCGTCCGCTACTGATGAAGATAATGAGCAATTAAAGTCTGACAACCCATTTTCTGTTTTAGCACAACTTAAAAATACTGGAGACTAATTAAATGGCTGTACAAAAAAGTAAAGTGACCCGTTCCAGACGCGGTCAGCGTCGTTCTCATGATGCATTAACCAGCAAAACACTGGCGCAAGATCCATTGACTGGTGAAACTCATTTACGTCATCATATGACACCTGATGGCTTTTTTAAGGGTCGTCAAATTATAGCCAGTAATGACGAAGATTAATTACTGATTTCTTGTAATTGTTTCAGCAAAGCTTTTTTATCCTGCTCACATCCTTACCCACATTCATGTAGGTAATGCCGCTATCGGCGAACATAATAGATAGCCGAAAGCTGGCGCGCGAAGTGAATTTTTGCTGAATAGTTACGATTGTCTTCTCATAAAAAAGTCGGCCTGCTGTTGCAGGCCGTTACTTTTCAATCTTTCAGGAGTTAATCCTAAGCGTGAGCTCAACTATATCAATTGATGCCATGGGAGGGGATTTTGGTCCTCAAGTCACTGTTCCGGCATCGCTGGAGTGCTTAAAAGCAAACCCAGATTTAAAACTCATCATGGTCGGTGACGAAGCTGCTTTAACAGAACAGTTAAGTCAAGCGCTCGTTGACTTTAAGGATAGAATCAGTATTCATCATGCCTCGCAAATCGTTGAGATGGATGAATCACCACAAAAGGCCTTAAAAAATAAAAAAGATTCTTCTATGCGAGTCGCTATCAATTTGGTACGCGATGGTGTTGCCGATGCCTGTGTCAGTGCTGGAAATACAGGAGCATTGATGGCGACTGCCCGATTCGTACTGAAAATGATTCCAGGAATAGACAGGCCTGCAATCATTTCCACCTTACCTTCTATTTTTGGTCATACGCATATGCTGGATTTAGGCGGTAATGTTGATTGTACTGCCGATCATTTGTATCAGTTTGCAATCATGGGCGAAGAGGTTGTAAAAGCTGTAGAAAATATTGATAAGCCCAAAGTCGGTTTGCTGAATATTGGCGAAGAGGATACTAAAGGTAATGAACAGGTTAAGTCCGCTGTAAGATTGCTGGAGAATTCTTCTTTGAACTATATCGGTTATGTAGAAGGAGATTCTATTAATGCCGGTAGTGTCAAGGTTGATTTGATTGTGACTGATGGCTTTGTCGGTAATGTTGCCTTAAAATCAATTGAAGGCGCAGCAAAAATGATAGGTATCAAATTAAAACAGTCTTTTGCTAAAAATTTCTTTACTAAATTGGCGGGGATTGTTGCATATCCAGTATTGAAATCCTTTAAAGACAGCATCGATCCGCGGTTATATAACGGAGCCAGTTTTATTGGTCTGCGAGGATTGGTAATCAAAAGTCACGGAGGAGCCGATGCTCTTGCTTTTGAAACAGCAATACATTTAGCTGAAGTTGAAATCGCAAAAGATGTAACGCGTAAAATCAGTGAAAAGGTTGAGCTCGCTTTGGCTCAAAAGGAGGATGTGTGAATCGTTATGCAAAAATCATAGGGACTGGCGGTTATTTGCCGGAAACAATTCGGACCAATGATGATATTTCACAGATGGTGGATACCTCTGACAGCTGGATATATGAGCGCACTGGAATTAAGTCCCGACGTATAGCGGGTCCCGAAGAAACTGCTGACAGCATGGCTGAAATTGCCGCTCATCAGGCTATTAATGCGGCAGATATCAAAGCAGATGAGATAGACATGATCATCGTGGCCACGGGTTCGCCTAATCGTGTATATCCCAGTACGGCATGTTTGCTGCAAAACCGTTTAGGTATTCGTCGTTGTGTATCGTTTGATATACAGGCGGCTTGTTCGGGGTCAATATTTGCACTTAGTATTGCCGATCAATACATCAAATCTGGCATTGCCAATAAAATACTGGTTATAGGGACTGAAATTTGTTCACGTATCGTTGATTGGACAGACAGGGGAACCTGTATTCTGTTTGGTGATGGAGCGGGAGCAATTTTGCTGGATTCATCTGCTCAGGCGGGTATCTTGTCTACCCATATCGAGTCAGATGGAGGTTATGAAGATTTATTGTACTGTCCCAACCCCCAAGTAGCGACCGAGTCAAATAAAGATGAAGCGGGCTATATCAAAATGCGCGGTAATGAAGTCTTTAAAATTGCCGTTAATACCTTGGGGCGCATTGTTGACGAAACCTTAACCGCAAACGGGATGGAGAAAACCGATGTGGACTGGTTAGTACCACATCAGGCCAATATTCGTATTATTGCAGCGACGGCAAAAAAACTGAGAATGTCTATGGATCAGGTGATTTTGACACTGGAAGATCAGGGAAATACTTCATCTGCCTCTGTTTTACTGGCTTTTAATGAAGCGGTCAGAGATGGTAGGATACAAAGAGGGCAGGTCGTACTTTTAGAAGCATTTGGCGCCGGTTTTACCTGGGGTTCCGCATTAATCAAATATTAAAGAAAATGAGTGAGCAGAATTATAATTTAGCATTTGTATTTCCGGGGCAGGGATCGCAGTCTGTTGGCATGTTGACTGATCTGGCTGAAGTCTATTCGCAGGTAAGGCAAACATTTGAACAGGCTTCGGATGTGTTGAGCTTTGATTTGTGGCGCATGGTGCAAAATGGTCCGGCTGAAGATTTGAATCAAACTCAAAATACTCAACCGGCGATGCTGGCTGCCGGTGTTGCTGTATGGCAAGTCTGGTGTGAGCAAAGCAATATTAGGCCTAGCTGGATGGCTGGACATAGTCTTGGTGAATATACTGCGCTGGTGTGTTCCGACGCTATTAGTTTTGAAGATGGTATCAAATTGGTTGCTGAACGTGGGCGTTTAATGCAGGAAGCGGTACCGGCCGGAATTGGCGCAATGGCTGCAATTATTGGTTTGGAGGATCATGAGGTCGTTAAAGTGTGTGCGGATAGCGCTGAAAATGAAATTGTTTCCGCGGTAAACTTTAATGCTCCGGGGCAAGTCGTTATTGCCGGTCATGTTGCAGCTGTGGAAAGAGCGATGGAAGCGGCAAAAGCAGTGGGTGCAAAACGAGCTTTGAAACTGCCGGTTAGTGTTCCTTCGCATTGCGCTCTGATGGAGTCGGCTGCCGAAAAACTGGCTAAAAGACTGGCAGAAATACCTGTTGAAATCCCTAATGTAACATTGATTCATAATGTGGATGTTGCGGTGCACTGCGCTGCGGAAGTGATCCGTAATGCCTTGCGGGAGCAGTTGTTTAAACCTGTGCGCTGGGTGGATAGTGTTAAATTTATGCATGATCAAGGGGTGTCATCATTTGTTGAATGTGGTCCCGGTAAGGTGTTGATGGGACTCAACAGACGTATTGTAAAAGAGGCTGAACATATGACAATATTCGACCCTGGGACATTAAACAAAGTTTTGGAGCAATTGAATGGATAAGAAAATAGCTTTGGTGACGGGCGCCAGTCGAGGCATCGGACGCGCTATTGCTGAAAAATTGGTGGCAGATGGTTTTTTTGTTGTGGGTACGGCAACTACAGATAATGGAGCTGATTCCATTTCTACCTGGCTGAGCGAAAATGGTCAAGGGCTTAAGCTCGATGTTGCTGATGCCGATTCTATAGCGGAAGTGATAAAGACAATTAACAATGATTTCGGGGCGCCGGTTGTGTTAGTCAATAATGCCGGTATCACTCGTGATAATTTATTGATGCGGATGAAGGAAGAGGAATGGGATGACGTTATCAATACTAATCTGACCTCAATTTTTCGCATGAGTAAAGCGGTTGTTCGCGGCATGATGAAAGCCAAGGGAGGGCGGATTATTAATATTTCTTCAGTCGTCGGCGCAACCGGCAATGCCGGACAAGCAAATTATGCTGCAGCTAAAGCGGGTATGGTTGGTTTTGCAAAATCCATGGCCAAAGAAGTGGGGTCGCGTAACATTACTGTAAACACAGTAGCTCCAGGGTTCATTGATACCGATATGACTAAAGATTTGGCTGATGAGAATAAAAAAGCATTATTATCATCAGTTGCTCTGGGGCGATTGGGAAATCCGGATGAAATTGCTCACGCAGTTTCATTTTTAGCGTCAGCAGGAGCTTCTTATATTACCGGTGAAACCATTCATGTGAATGGCGGCATGTTTATGCCTTAATATTGTGACTTTAAGCTGATTTCAAGTATAATTCACCCCGCCGTCTGGAATAGTAGCCAGTTGCGGGATT
>CAYYSO010000111.1:0-8271 GCA_964474415.1 uncultured Methylomarinum sp.
AGACTAGTGGATAACAGGAGCAAAGCGACGGTACCGGCTAAAATCGATTTATTTGATTGGACTATTTTTTTCATTATTTTTCTCTGTCTCCTGCGAACATAAATTCAGATAAATGTCATTATAAAACCAAAAATAATGGCTTTGGGCAACCTTTTAACTTAATTGATGACAGTCGCGTGATCGTCAATTGTTTGCCTTAATTCTAATTAACGTTCTATAACACCTAAAATAACAACTACATGCACTAGTTCGGCAATGCTTGCAACCTACATTTTTCTTGATTTAGGTCGCGTAATTGGCAACCGTTTTATAGCGAACAATGGGGAGTACTATACAAATCAGTTTCTGGAGGAGGAAAAAAATCAGTAAGATTAGAAAAGCATTCCTTTCCATAAACGGCAGCATTGCCGATAGACAGTGCAGCAAGTTTAATTATAGAAAGGAATTCATAGCCATACTCAAAGACCTTTTCTCTAACTTCTTGTGATGGATAAAAATTTTTAACTTCATTTGACAACAATTGGAAATTATCATTGTCGTTAACAAGTAATCCATAACCTCTTTCTAGTGTAAAATGTTCGTCCCCTCATACCCAGGTAAAACTGTGAATTCGTCCTGCCATATTTCATAATCGCTTACAATTCCGGTTTCGAGTCTTTCACGTTCTCTCGTTATCAAACCATTCATACCTAAATTTAATTTACCTGTTTCCATATTATTGTCCAATATCCATAGTCACATTTCTTAGCCTAACGAGTTATTGTCTCGACCCAGTTAATTTATACGCTAGCAAAAGAAAGCCATTAACCTTGTAATACTAAAAAACTAGATAACAGCTTTTATAACATGATATATGGGTATGATTAACATGCAAAACCATCCCTCTATAACATCTTCAAACCAGCAATCCGCTTACGTCTCTTTTCGAAAATACGTCAGGTTTGATTCAGCCTGAATTTATTGATTGCCACTTTGAGTCAATCAATATTCTTGAATTCAAGACCCTTCAATTTGTGAAGAACCAGAAAAATATTAATGCGCAGGAACAATTAATCCATCTTCCATATGTAATACATTATCCATATGCCCTGCCAGTTCAGAATCATGGGTAACAACAAGAAAACTGACCTGTAATTCCCGGTTTAATTCCAGCATTAACTGGTAAATCTGATGGGCGGTTTTACTGTCAAGATTACCGGTCGGTTCATCAGCCAGAACACATTTGGGTTTGTTAATCAATGCCCGGGCTACGGCAGCACGTTGTCTTTCTCCACCGGATAATTCACCGGGTTTATGGGCAATTCTATGGCCCAATCCAACCCGTTTTAATAATTCTGTCGCTTGTTGTTGTGCCTGTTTTATAGGCTGTTTGCCAATCAATAGCGGCATGGCGACATTTTCCAGTATGGTAAATTCACCTAACAAATGGTGAAACTGGTAAATGAAACCCAGAGAGCGATTACGTAACTGACTCAAGCGTCCGGTACTGGCTTGATTCAGGTTTACTCCATCCAGAATAACTTCGCCAGTCGTTGGTTTTTCCAGTCCTCCCAGCAAGTGCAACAGTGTGCTTTTGCCGGAACCTGAGGCACCCATAATGGCAATACGCTCTCCAGCATTAATGGATAAATCAATACCCTGCAGAACTTTAACATTTAAATTGCCCTGGCTATATACTTTGGATAAGTGATTACATTGCAGAATAGTTGAATCACTCATATCTCAACACCTCTGCAGGATTAATACGGGAAGCTTGCCAGGCAGGATACAGTGTTGCCAATAAGGATAATATGAATGCCGTTGCTGCAATCAAATAAACATCATTCCATTCCAGTTTGGAGGGTACATCACTGATGTAATAGACATCGGCGGCCATAAATTGTACGCCAAAGAAGCTTTCAATAGCCGGAACAATGGTTTCGACATTCAGAGCCAACAACACACCACCAACTGTACCCAACAAGGTCCCGGTCACCCCGATCACTCCACCCAGAACAATAAAAATTCCCATAACAGATAAATTGGACAGTCCCTGAGTTTTTAAAATGGCAATATCGCCGCGTTTATCGGTGACCACCATCACCAGGGTTGAAACTATATTAAAGGCAGCTACTGCAACAATCAGTAGCAGAATAATAAACATCACCCGTTTTTCTGTTTTAACTGCTTTAAAAAAATTATTATGTGCGCGGGTCCAATCACTTACACGATAATTTCTAAATAATTCATTGGCTAAATCCCGACTGATTTGTGGGGCATTGAATAAATCGTCCAGTTTCAATCTTAACCCTGATACCGTATCCCCCAGTCTGAATAATTTTGCTGCATCTTCAATATGGGTCAAAGCCATGTTACGGTCATATTCATACATGCCCACCTGAAAAACGCCAACGACAGTAAAACGCCTAAGCCGCGGTAAAATTCCGGCCGGTGTGGAGGTAATCTGAGGACTGATAACAGTGACCCGGTCACCTACCATGACGCCCAGATAGTTGGCCAGTTCTGCACCCAAAACAATACCAAACTTGCCGGCTTGCAGATCATTCAAAGAACCGATCTTCATTTTGTCAGCTGCTTCGGAAACCTGGGGTTCAAGTTTCGGCAGCACTCCGCGCAGCACCGTACCACTCACACGCCGATCGGCATTTATCATCACTTGTCCACGAACAAATGGCGCCTCTCCTATCACATGAGGGTGGCCCTTGATTTGTTGCGCCAAATGACGCCAGTCTTTCAGCTGTCCATTGCGCCCGGTAATCGTGGCATGGGAAGTCATTCCTAGAATACGATGTCGTAATTCATCCTCAAAACCATTCATTACCGATAATACGGTAATTAACGCTGTGACTCCAAGCGCTATACCTAATACTGAAGTTAAGGTAATAAAGGAGATAAACCGGGTACGTCTTTTGGCACGCGTATAGCGTAATCCTATATAGAGGATCAGTGGTTTAAACATGGGTCAGGATTGGCTACATTTGGCGCAAACACCATATAGATATAGACTATGGTCAGTTAAATCATAGCCCAGCTTTTTGGCAATAGCCCGCTGTCTTTGTTCAATCATCTCATCGGCAAACTCATCCACTCGACCACATTTAATACAAACGATATGATCATGATGAGATCCTTTATTCAGTTCAAAAACAGAGTTTCCGCCTTCAAAATGATGGCGTGTTACCAAACCAGCCGCTTCAAACTGGGTTAAAACCCGATAAACTGTAGCCAGACCTATTTCTTCATCTTCACTTAATAAAATTTTGTAAACCTGCTCAGCCGTCAAATGACGATCATCATCTGATAGCTTTTCCAGAATCTCCAGAATTTTAACTCTGGGTAAAGTAACTTTAAGTCCGGCATCTCTTAGATCCTGTGTTTCCACATTACTATCTCCATTCAATTACTGCACGTTATAACAACGTTTTGTAAAATCAACTACAAAAGGGTTTTTTAGGAAAAAGGATGAAATAGCTTGCGCATTATGGCGCAGTTCGTTTTCAAGGTGCGGCACAACAGGTGCATAGTGAGCTATGTAACTGTTGTCGCAACGCATAAGACCATAAATGGTCTGTAGTAAAGCAACGCAGGAGCAGTTACCGAGAAGACGGACAAAAAGACAAACCAGAATGCATAAAGTTATAAAATCCCCATTTCCTAGCATTGTAACTATTTTTGCCGCATCCCGCAGACTGTTTTATAGGATAATAGTTAAGGAGCAACCGTAAAATAACCTGGTCAACTGATGTGTTTAGGTAAAACATACGGTATGATTTTCCCTTTCTGCTTCATTTTCTATTTCACAAAACCAATAAACATGAAAAGACCGTTTTTTTCGTTAGTCATTGCTTCGAGCTTAACCCTGGTCGGCTGTACTACCATAATGGAAAATCTACCTGGTGTTTACTCGCTGGACATTGAGCAAGGAAACATCATCAATCAGGAAATGATCGACCAGCTTAGACCTGATATGACTAAACGTCAGGTTTTATACATCATGGGGTCATCAATGCTGGTGGATGTGTTTCATCAACAACGCTGGGATTATTTGTATTCTGACCAACCAGGCGGTGAAGCCAGAGTACAAAAACGCCTGTCACTTTTTTTTAACGGCAATCGCCTGATTGGTATACAAGGTGATTTTCACCCCAGTTCGTTACCGGTCATTACCGAATCCAAAGAAACCACAATTGATGTACCAAAACGTAATTTGGAAAAAACCTTATGGGAAAAAATAACCGCTTTATTTGCCGATGAACCTGATTTGCTACCCGTTCAAAATAAAATGCAAAAGAACAATGCCAATCAAGAAGGTGTTAATCAACAATCAAACGACTATTTATAGACCTCTCTGTCGGATTTTGAATAGCAATAACTATAAATTTGTACCTATCCAAAACAGCGCTGCCATGAAGTCAAGCGGAGGACAATTCCTGTGTAGCATCGCATACCAAACCGACGCATAAAGTATGCAATACGGGTACTACCATTTATGTCGACAGCCTAACGTAATGGCTATACCTAAACAGAGAACATTTTGTGCACATCCCTTAGCGCCTGGAAGCCCTGTTTCGGCGTGCCTGCATCGGGCTCTGCAACAATGGCCGGTAAATTTCTACTCTGTCACCTGCTTTCAGTTTCTGCTCAAGCTTACTGACCTTACTAAATATCCCAACATCATTCACAGTCAAATCACAATCAGGAAAATTCTGTAAAATACCTGACATTTCAATAGCTTGTTTCAATGTGGAACCTTCTTCGACACTAAGAGGCATAACTACCTGCTCATCAGCTTTGGCATAAGCCACCTCCACCTCAATCAACATTTTCCATAAACATCTTTGGCCCGTTGAGTAAATGAGCTTACCATAGTATTGCAAATTTGATTGAATACGGAACCGAAAGCCAAACTGGCCAGTGCGCCGGAGATTTCAAATTCAAGGTCAAGAGAAATTTTACTGGCATCTTCCCGTAGCGGCATAAAATCCCAGACACCTTCCAGCGATGAAAAAGGACCTTCCAGTAAACTCATATAAATCTTGCCTCCAGGGTCAATTCTATTCCGGGTAACGAATGTTTTATTGAATCCCGCCTTGGAAATTTGTATTTCCCCTTCAACAATATTACCTTCCTTACGAATAACGCGACTGCCGCTGCACCAGGGCAAAAACTTTGGATAAGACTCAATATCATTTACAAGATCAAACATTTGCTGTGCCGAAAACTTAACCAGCGCGCTTTTTTGCACGACAGTCATGTTTATATAATCCCAACTACATGCAGAAACACTACAAAGACAGCTGTCGGCGCCACATAACTTACCAGAAATTTCCAAAGTTTGTACTGCTCTGTTTGCAACTCCAGTTCCTCGCAAGTATGTTGCTGCTTCATGATCCAGCCGGCAAATATTGCGATACAGAAACCGCCAACAGGTAACATCAGATTAGCTGTTAAATAGTCCAGCAGATCAAAAATTGATTTATCAAACAATTTGACTTCTGACCAGATATTAAATGACAAGGCTACTGCAACACCCACTATCCATGTTACCAACCCCGCCCACACACAGGCCTTAAAGCGCTCTACTTCCTTATTTTCCACCAGCCAGGCAACAGCCGGCTCAATCAATGAAATGGATGAAGACAAGGCGGCAAAAACCAGCAATACAAAAAACAGCAAGCCAAACAACCAGCCCCCGATCATGTTACCGAAGGCTATGGGTAAGGTCTGAAAAATCAACCCCGGGCCGGAACCTGGCTCCAAACCATTGGCAAAGACAATAGGGAAAATAGCAATACCCGCCAGCAAGGCAACAATGGTATCAGCGCCGGCAATAAAAACCGCGGTTTTTGCGATAGAAATATGTTTCGGCAAATAAGAACCGTAAACCATAATGGCCCCCATGCCTAAACTCAAGGTAAAGAATGCATGCCCCATAGCGGTTAACACAGCATCGCCATCGATTTCACTAAAATCAGGAGTGAACAAAAAGTCTAACCCCTGTTCATAATAAGCCCCCGTCGTCATAGCGTAACCGACCAACAAGATTAAAATGGCAAATAAAGTCGGCATCAAAAAACGTACTGCTTTTTCCAGACCACCGCTTACCCCTCGGGCAACCACCGCCATCGTAGCAACCATAAAAACCGTATGCCAGAATATCAACTGTACCGGACTGGATATCAGATTATCGAACAGACTTTTAATTTCTGTCGCATCGCCGCCAGAAAAGCCGCCAAAAAATGCCTTGACAACGTAAGACAGGGCCCAACCGGCAATCACACTGTAATAAGACAAAATCAGAAAACCGGCAATTACCCCCATCCAGCCCAGATAATGCCACCTAGTATCTGCTTGTGCTTCTTCAGCCAAGTCCTGCATGGTATTAATCGGACTTTGTCGTCCACGACGTCCCATCATAATTTCAGCAATCATAATCGGTATGCCTATAGCGACAACGCATAACAAATAAACCAAAACAAAAGCGCCGCCGCCGTTTTCGCCGGTAATATAGGGAAATTTCCATATATTACCCAACCCTACTGCAGAACCGGTGGCTGCCAGAATAAAAGCGAATCGTGAAGACCATTCACCATGAATTGATTTTTTTGTATCCGTCATTTGAAACGTCCAGCCTTTATGTAAAACTCAAAATATTTTTAGGGAATCGAGTAAAATACCAAAATTATCTCATTACGTCAGGTTAAATATCTATTTGCAGCATTATTATGGCAAGTAAAAAATCCAAAAAAAACAAAAAACAGCCGGATAACACCATTGCGGTCAACCGTCAGGCGACTCATGAATATTTCATTGAGGAACAGTTTGAAGCCGGGCTGGTACTGGAAGGCTGGGAAGTAAAGAGCCTCAGGGATGGTAGAGTACAATTAAAAGAAAGCTTTATTCAGATTCAACGCGGTGAAGCCTGGTTATTGGGGGCGCATATCTCCCCTTTACTGTCTGCTTCCACTCATGTAAATCCTATCAGTGTTCGCAAAAAGAAACTGCTGCTTCATCGCCAGGAACTGAATAGATTAATCGGCGCTGTAGAACGAAAGGGACTAACCTTGATTCCATTATCCATGTATTGGGTTAGGGGTCGCGCCAAATTGAAAATCGGCCTGGCCAAAGGTAAAAAGCTGCATGATAAACGCGCAGCATCCAAAGATCGCGACTGGCAGCGTGATAAAGCCCGTATTATGAAACATGGCTAAGAAACATACTCTACTTTTTCAATAAACAAAAAAATGACTGTAAAAGAATTTCTCGATCGCATAAATAACAACGAATCTATCAGTTTTGATGACAGCATGTCTGTCATTGCCGAAAATTACACCTATCAAGCAACCGAATTCAGCAATGGTATAGGTGAAAATAAATTGGTCAATACAGCCGGAGAAAACGAAGGTTCCTGTAAAATTTTTGCCTTTGCTCAATTGCACCAGTTAAATCAGGAGCAAACACTGCAATTATTTGGTGACTATTACCGTCATGATGTATTACAAAATCCACACAGAACAAGTCATCAAAATATTCGTCTGTTCATGAAATACGGATGGGAAGGGATACAATTTGCAGGTCCTGCATTAATCGAAAAGGTAAGTACTCAATAATGCCCGTCAAAAGGAGCAGTCCTATGACCAGGATGATAAAAATATTATCCTGGCCAACTCCAACAGACACTCCCTTCAATTGTAATTTCTCATAGTTAATCACCTAATGCTCTATGAAACCTAGCTTGCTTGTAATAACAAAATAAGCTTCAACTCCTTCTCTCCAGGTGTTGTCCATATAAATTAAACCATATCACTTTCCTGACGGAATGAATGTAAGCACACATATTAATGTTGCAAACAAGATACACCTTACTAAAATATTAATTCACCCCCTGTAATTAACTTAATAACCCATTGAAATTCATTGCCTTTATATGTTGTTATTTTACAACTTGTTCTATACTATACTACACACGGAACGACTACTTAATTTTCTTAACATAAAGATGGGGTATATAAATGACGATGCCTGAAAAAACAGCTCATCAGAGTAATCCAATAAAATACGGTGCTTTAGCAGTTACTCTGTTAACTGTCTCTACCACGCAAATTTCTTATGCCGATATTAATGAACCCATTGGCGATGCGCTCAAATTTGGACAAGCCGATGCCAAATACGGGCAGGTCAAGTTTAACTTGCGCTATCGTTATGAATATGCCGATACTGATAACACCACACCCAAACCGGCAAATGCCAATACTTTTCGTTTACGCCTGG
>CAYYSO010000112.1:0-8258 GCA_964474415.1 uncultured Methylomarinum sp.
CCGAAAGGCTGATGTCTATAAGGGATGCTCGTTACAAAACTAAATAGCGAGTCAGAATATAATATACAGATTTGAAGCATGAGCAATAAAGATAATATTTTTCAACAAACGGATCGTCCCGAAGACTTTGCTTTTGATGAGCGGGTAGTGAAGGTGTTTGATGATATGGTTTCACGCAGTGTGCCGTATTACAATGAAATTCAACATATACAAACAGAATTGGTGCTGGATTTTCTTCCTGAGAAATCAGCTGTAGTTTGTGACTTGGGGTGTTCAACGGGAACAACGATTGATCTTATTATAAGAGACAAAAACTGTCCTGATTCGGTAAAATTTGTGGGCTATGATAATTCAGAACCGATGCTGGACAAGGCTCGTGATAAACTGGCTGACGGATTCAAAAAGAAAAGAGTCGAGCTGATTAATGCTGATTTAAGCGCCTTGCCGAAATTACCTTCATGCAATGTCGTGTTGATGAACTGGACGCTGCAATTTGTCCGTCCCATCGATAGAGAAAATTTACTGAGCAATGTCTATGCAGCACTTAAACCGGGCGGCGCTTTATTCTTATCGGAAAAGGTTTTAGGCAGCAGTTCGCAATTAAATAGATTGTATATAGATCACTATTTGCAATACAAACGAGCCCAAGGCGGGTATAGCGACGAAGAGAATCAGCGTAAAAGAGAAGCGCTGGAAAATGTTTTGGTTCCGTATCGCCTGGATGAAAATTATAAACTGCTGAATCGCTGTGGATTTGAACAAGTTGACAGTTATTTTCGCTGGCTTAATTTTGCCTGTATGATTGCCATTAAGGACTGATTTTAAAAGGCTTATATGGATATTATTCAGGCCATTACTCTGGCAGTTCTGCAAGGGTTGACAGAATTTCTGCCAATTTCCAGTTCAGCTCATTTAATCCTGGTTCCAGTTATTTCAGGTTGGGAAGACCAGGGATTGGCGTTTGATGTGGCTGTTCATATTGGAACTTTAACCGCTGTCATTGCTTTTTATCGACACGATCTAAAGATGATTTTGTCTGACTGGTTTGCTTACTTAGCGGGAAAAGGGTTAACAGAAAATGCCAAATTAGCCTGGTATGTTGGTTTGGGAACCATACCCGTCGGTTTAGTGGGTATTTCATTGCCCGAGACGGTAAAACTTGCTTTACGATCACCTCTGGTGATTGCAGCAGCCACCATAGTATTTGCCTTGTTACTGTGGTTTGCTGAAAAGCGCGCCAGTGAAAAACACACTACGGTGACGTGGCTGGATGCGCTGATTGTAGGATTATGTCAGGCGATCGCGTTAATTCCTGGAACTTCCCGTTCCGGTATTACCATTACTGCCGGATTGTTAACAGGGTTACGCAGAGAATACGCCGCGCGTTTTTCCTTTTTGTTGTCTATTCCTGTTATTGCCCTGGCCGGACTATTAAAAGCGTTTGAATTGTATCAAATCTCTGAGCCGGTCATGTGGGATATGATGGTTATAGGGGCTGTTATTTCTAGTACGATAGCTTATCTGACTATTGGTTGGTTCCTTAAATTGCTTGATAAAGTAGGCATGATGCCGTTTGTTTTTTATCGGCTAATACTCGCTGTCGTTTTGCTCGCTGTATTTTTCCGATAGTTTCAATAGCACAAAAACGGCGCCGGTTCCGCCATTCTTTGGGGGTGTTGAACAAAACGCAAGTACATCTTTATGCTGGCGTAACCATACATTGATATCATTTTTTAATATGGGATGATTGTCCGGTGAACGGTAGCCTTTGCCGTGGATAATATGGACACAGCGACAACCGTTTTCTATGCAATGGTGCAAGAAATTGATCAATTGTTGTTTCGCTTTCTGACTGGTCAGGCCATGCAAGTCTATATCAGCATCCAGGCCAAAATAACCTTTCCGTAATTTGCGTAACACGTTTTTTTGCAAGCCGGGAACAATAAAACTGAGCTTATCTTCATGACTGAGTTTTTCCAGTGATAACTCGATGCCGTTTTGCAGCGGGTTTTCTCTTTCTATAACTTCAGATTTGGGGACCGGGCGCGGTTTTTTATCCGGTTTTAACAACAGAGTGTCTTTTTTTACAGACTTTACCTTGCCAATGGATTGCCTGAATAATGCCGAATCTTCTTCAGAAAGTGTTTTTTTTGCCACGTCAGCTGATTTTATTGCAGTTTTTTTGCTAATATGGTCGATTTTATAGCGTTTTAGAATGGTATGCACATACTATTAAGTAATGACGATGGATATCTCGCCCGGGGGTTATCTGTTTTGGCTGAATCTTTAAGGCAATATGCTGATATTTCGGTAGTTGCGCCTGATAAAAACCGTAGCGCTGCAAGTAATTCATTAACTTTGGAAATGCCGCTACGGGCTATCCAGTCTGAAAACGGATTTATCCGCGTTGACGGTACCCCGACTGATTGTGTACATCTGGCTGTTACCGGACTTTTGGCGAAAGAACCGGATATGGTGTTTGCCGGGATCAATCATGGCTCAAATCTGGGGGATGATGTGCTTTATTCGGGTACCGTTGCTGCAGCAACTGAAGGACGTTTTCTGGGGTTGCCGGCCGTTGCTGTTTCAATGGCTTCAAATGATCCCCAGCATTTTGATACGGCTGCACAGGTTGCTGTGACCCTGATGAAAAGAATAGTCAGACATCCGTTGCCAAAAGATACTTTACTTAATGTCAATGTGCCTGATCTTGCCATAGAAGATTTAAAAGGTTATCAATCAACCCGCCTGGGACAGCGGCACCGGGCAGAGCCGGTGATAAAATCCTCTGATCCAAGAGGGCGTGAAATTTATTGGGTGGGGCCGCCGGGTAGTGAGCAGGATGCCGGCCCCGGAACAGATTTCTTCGCGGTTAAAAACGGTTATGTATCGGTAACGCCTTTACAGTTGGATTTAACTCGCTATGAGCGTATGGAAGCTGTAAGCCAGTGGTTAGATCTGGAGTTAGAGGATGATAAATTATGAACCAACGGCTTCAGGGTATTGGAATGACTTCCCAAAGAACCCGGGATCGCATGATTAAACGGTTAAGCGATCAAGGTATTAGAGATACGAAAGTACTGGCTGTGATGGCCGATACACCACGGCATATTTTTGTCGATGAAGCGCTGGCCAGCCGTTCGTATGAGGATACAGCTTTGCCGATTGGCCATAATCAGACGATTTCACAGCCCTATATTGTTGCCAGAATGACCGAATTGTTACTGGAAAAAGGATCTTTAAAAAAAGTGCTGGAAATAGGTACCGGTTGTGGTTATCAGACAGCGGTTTTAGCACAACTGGTTAATAAGGTTTATTCGGTTGAACGTATACAACCGCTATTAAAAAAAGCCAAAGATCATTTATGGGAATTGGGTTTGAAAAATATCAGTTTTCAGCACAGTGATGGAGGATGGGGGTGGCCTGAAAATACTCCGTTTGAGGGGATTCTGGTTACTGCAGCGCCGACCGAAATTCCGAAAAATTTATTGCAGCAAATGGCAGCGGGTGGGGTTATGGTGATCCCGATCGGAAAGGAATATCAACAGGAACTGCATCGTATTACCCGGACTGAGAAAGGTTTTGAAGATGAAGTAATAGAGCGGGTCAGTTTTGTGCCTTTTCTGTCGGGGAAAAGATAATTATGTTTCAAAAATTATATGACAAAACCTTATACTGGTCCAAACATCGTCACGCCGGGAAGTATCTGGCGGCGCTCAGTTTTGCGGAATCTTCTTTTTTTCCGGTTCCGCCGGATGTCATGCTGGCGCCGATGGCGTTGTCCCAGCCGGAAAAGGCTTGGCGTCTGGCCTTATTGACGACTGTTGCATCGGTACTGGGAGGTATGTTGGGATATGCTATCGGTTTTTTTACCTTTGACAGCATTGCACCCTGGTTACAGCAAAGCCGATATTGGGATAAGTATTTACTGGCCGAAAACTGGTTTCAGGACTGGGGGGTGTGGGCGGTTCTCGTTGCCGGTTTTTCACCGATACCGTATAAAGTATTTACTATCGCAGCAGGCGCCCTGCAGATGGTTTTTTTACCTTTTGTATTAGCGTCTGCGGTGGGGCGAGGGGCGCGTTTTTTTATCATTGCCCTGTTGATTGCGGCAGGTGGTCAAGAACTGGAGTCTAAGCTGCGGGAATATATGGATAGACTGGGTTGGGCTGTGGTTGTATTGGGGCTGATTGGCGCAGTAATTTATAAGTATGGATGGATTAACACGTGAGACAACCGCAATCCCAATATTTGGTTGGTATAGATCTAGGTACCACACATACCGTTGTTGCTTATATTCAGGCCGACCGATCCAGTCACGATATCAGGATTTTTGAAATTGCCCAATTAACAGCGCCGGGCGAGGTATCATCACGATCATTATTACCTTCTGTCAGATATCATCCGGCCGAAGGCGAGTTAAGCGCAACGGATGTCAGTTTTTCTCCAGCCGGGAACAGCGCCATTATCGGCGAAGCCGCCCGTTTGTTGGGGGCAAAATCTCAAGGGCGGCTGGTTACCAGCGCCAAAAGCTGGTTATCCCATCCGTCAGTTGATCACAGTGCAGATATTCTACCCTGGGGCAGCTCTGAAGAGATCAGCAAGGTATCTCCTCTGGAAGCCAGTGCCAGCTATCTGGCTCATGTACGCACGGTTTGGGGACATCAGTTTGCCGATGCTCCATTAGAACAACAGGATATCGTCATTACCGTTCCCGCTTCATTTGATGAAGCGGCTCGCTCATTAACATTAGAAGCTGCCAGAATGGCTGGATTAAAAAACATTCGTCTTCTGGAGGAGCCTCAGGCAGTCTGTTATGACTGGCTAAGACGATATGCCGGCAATATTAAACAGGCTTTGGCTGATGTGCATCTGTTGCTGGTGTGTGATGTCGGTGGTGGAACTACGGATTTAACTCTGATTAAAGTAGAGCATGGGCAGAATGAGCCTAAACTAACTCGTATTGGCGTGGGCGACCACCTAATGCTGGGCGGGGATAATATTGACCTGGCTTTGGCGCAACTGGCCGAAAGCCGCATTAATCGCAGCGATAAAAAACTCTCTGTTGCTGATTTTTCCCAATTAATCGAGCAATGCCGGATTGCCAAAGAATGCCTGCTGGCTGAAGATGCCCCGGAACAGGTCAATATCACTTTGTTAGGCGGCGGTTCCCGCTTGATTGGTGGTTCTCGCAGTACCACACTCAGCAGAGAAGAAGTCAGAAAAATCACTTTGGACGGCTTTTTTCCGTTATCAGATCTGAATGATTTGCCGGACAGAAAACGCAGTGGTGTGGTTGAATTTGGTTTACCTTATGCGGCCGAACCGGCTGTTAGCAAACATATCGCTGCATTTTTTCATATGCACAGGCAGGCGGCTCAGGAGGCATTGGCAGATAATTCCGGTGTCGCTGATGCTTTGTTGTTAAACGGCGGTGTTTTTCGAAGTAAACCTATTACCCAGAGAGTGATTGACTTGCTTAATCGCTGGAGTGATAAAAAGCCGGTGTTGTTGGAGAATAAGCACCCTGAACTTTCGGTGGCCTATGGTGCTGTCAGTTACGCGATTGCCCGGCGTGATAAAAAGATTAGAATTGGCGGTGGCGCCGCGCGCAGTTATTTTTTGCAGGTCGATACTGCAGATAAACAACAGCAAGGACTCTGCATTCTGCCCAAAGGTAGCGAAGAAGGCCATGAAATTACCTTGACACAACAGCAGTTTGCTTTACGTATCGGTCAGCCGGTACGATTCCATTTGGTTTCAACCAGTGGAGACGGCAATTATCAGGTCGGCGAATTGGTCGACATCAGCAGCGATCGATTTCATTCACTGCCGCCGCTAGCTGTGGCCTTGGAAGGGGAAAACAAGACTGAAGTGGTTGTTCAGTTGGCGGTCACTCAAACGGAAATAGGAACCCTGAACATTCAATGTGTTTCAGTGACAGACCCAAATCAGCGTTGGGACGTGGAATTTCAAATCCGCAACAAAGGACTGACAGTTCAAGCCGATACCGAATTACCTCCTCAATTTAATCAGGCAGTAGAAAAGATCCACGCCGTATTTGGCTCAAAATCCAGACAGGTCAACCCCAAAGCGGTTAAAAGTTTGCGCGCTGATCTGGAAAAAACGCTGAGTATGCCTAGAATCGAATGGGAAACACCTTTATTAAGAGCGTTATTCGCTACTCTGCTGGAGGGTATGAAATACCGGCGGCGTTCTGAGAATCACGAACGGGTATGGCTAACTTTGGCAGGTTATTGTTGTCGTCCCGGTTTCGGTTATCCATTGGATGACTGGCGCGTTGAACAATTGTGGAAAATCTATCAACAGGGTATTCAGTTTGTCAATGAACGCCAGAACTGGTCAGAATGGTGGACCTTGTGGCGACGTATTGCCGGCGGACTGGACGATAACGCGCAGGGGCAGCTGTTCAATGACATCGCCAAATATTTAAATCCTGCCGCTGCCCGTCAGGCGGGTGTGGCCAAACAAGTCAAAATACGTGGATATGACGATATGGTGCGCCTTGCCGGTGTGCTGGAGCGGCTGCCGGTGGAAAATAAAATCCAGTTGGCGGAATGGTTGCTTAAACGCTTGCAAAAAGCCAGTGAACCCAATCAAACCTGGTGGGCTGTAGGCCGTATCGCGGCGCGAGTTCCGTTTCACGGCAGCAGCCACAATGTGATTCCGGCAGAGACGGTGACGCAATGGCTACAACAACTGTTAGATGTTGACTGGAAGAAAGTACCTCAAGCCGGATTTGCAGCGACTTTAATTACCCGAATGAGTGGCGATAGGGCCAGAGATGTTGATGATTTGATGCGCCAAAAGATAGTGGAAAAACTCAAACTGAGTAAAGTTCCATCATCTTGGGTAGCTATGGTTGAGGAATTCAAACAACTGGACGAACAGCAAGAGAAGCAGATTTTTGGCGAAGCATTGCCGCCTGGATTAAAACTGATTTCGTAACCTCAATTCATCCATGTAGGTCAAAAAAATCTGAGCTTCACCCATAGGTTAAGCGGGTATTTTTTGAAGCACATGGATGTGCTGCGGCTACCGCCTCCTGCTATCGCCAAGTACCTACATTCATGTAGGCAAATGCAGACAATGCAGGAGCTATTATCTGTAAAGTACTATGGAATCAAGGGCTTGTTCTAGAACCCGTGATCCAGCTGAATTTTCTAGGTTTATGCAAATTACGCTGAATAGGTAGCTGATTTCTTGATCAACAGACATAAAATGTATGCTAGTATCAGGCTTAACAGTTATCTGCTGGAGTTGGTATGGAAGTCCAGGAAGTTGTCAAAGCCGTAGAAAACCTGCAAGCCAATGTATCTGCGGGAATTGTTGTTATCCTCTATTATCTGATTGTTTACTGGCCGAGGATAAAAGATGGGCTGGGTTTATCACGCAGTCGGAAATATGATCTTGACAGGGTGGAGAAAAACTACCTGCTTTTGAAATTGAGAATCGAGATTGAAAAAATTAAAAAGGATTCCGGCCTGGATAGTGAGCTGTTAGAGAAACTGGAGCTGGAAATGCAATCCAGACTGGAAGAGAAAAAAGGCACACCTTTCACAAATTTACAAAAATTTGTTGCTATTCCTCTGGTGATTCTGGTTATTCTGCAAAGTTTTCTAGAAATACATGCCATTGATAAAGGTTCTGCAAATACTGTTACAAGTATTTTATCTGGCGCTGTATTTATCATTACCACTGTTATTGTCGGTTTTTGGGGAATTCCGGTTTTGAAAAAGCAACAAAAGGGCTGGCTCAGAAAGGCTGGGTTTATAGCCTTCTGGACTTTTGGTTTTTATATTATTGTCTATGTATTGATCTTTGTTTACGCCAGTTTAGTTTTAGATGTTGAACAATTAGCAGATGCTACACTGGGTCTAATCTTTTTATCCTCGTTAGTTTGCAGTCTAATTCTGGGAATGATGGGAAGATTACCGTTTATGCGCAGGATTTGAAAAACATTCGATTAAATAAATAGATTGTCGCCGATGCTTCAGAGCTAGCGATAATTAATTTCGACCACAAAATAGCGGGCTTCCTGTAGCTCATTGCGAATAACGACCTCATCATCAACAGTCTTTTTCAATAAGGCTTTGGCTAAAGGCGAATCCAGGCTGATATAGCCTTTAGACGTGTCAATTTCATCCGGTCCGACAATCCGATAAATGATTTCCTGGCCATTCATTTTTTCCAAAGTTACCCAGGCGCCGAAAAAAACCTGATCACGGTTGGTTGGT
>CAYYSO010000113.1:0-8069 GCA_964474415.1 uncultured Methylomarinum sp.
GGAAGTTGAAGTTGGTGATGAAATTGAGGTGGCTCTCGATTTATTTGAAGATGGATTGGGTTCCACGCTTCTTTCCCGTGATAAAGCCAAGAAAAATAAAGCCTGGGGTGAACTAGAAAAAGCCTTTGAAAACGAAGAGACGGTTACCGGTCGTATCAATGGTAAAGTTCGCGGTGGATTTACCGTGGCAGTTGGCGCTTTACGTGCCTTTTTACCGGGTTCTTTAGTTGATGTGCGTCCAATCAGAGATACTACTTTTCTGGAAGGACGCGATCTGGAATTCAAAGTTATCAAAATTGACCAGAAACGTAATAATGTTGTGCTCTCACGCCGAGCTGTTGTAGAAAAAGAATACAGCGCGGAAAGAGAAGAGTTGATGAAAACTCTGGAAGATGGTGCGATTATTACCGGTATCGTTAAAAACCTGACGGATTACGGTGCTTTCATCGATTTAGGCGGTATTGATGGTTTACTGCACATCACTGATATGGCATGGCGTCGAGTTCGTCATCCATCCGAATGTGTGGAAATCGGCCAGGAAGTTAAAGTTAAAGTACTTAAATTCGATAAAGAAAAAACCCGTGTTTCTCTGGGCATGAAGCAAATGGATGAAGATCCGTGGCAAAATATAGCCCGTCGTTATCCGGCGGGTACCCGTGCATTTGGTAAGGTTAATAACCTGACTGATTACGGTTGCTTTGTTGAAATAGAAGAGGGTGTTGAAGGTCTTGTTCACGTTTCTGAAATGGACTGGACCAACAAAAATGTTAATCCTTCTAAAGTGGTTCAACTGGGCGATGAAGTTGAAGTCATGGTGCTGGAAATAGACGAAGAACGCCGTCGCATTTCATTGGGTATGAAACAATGCCGTCCTAATCCGTGGGATGAGTTTGCAGCGATTCATAACAAAGGCGATAAAATCAGCGGTAAAATCAAATCAATTACTGATTTTGGTGTCTTTATTGGTCTGGAAGGCGGTATTGATGGTTTGGTTCATACCTCAGATATTTCCTGGAATGAGAATGATGAAGAAGCTATTCGACAATACAAAAAAGGTGACGAAGTTGAAACCGTTATCTTGGCTGTAGATCCAGAACGTGAGCGAATTTCTCTCGGTATTAAGCAACTGGAACAAGATCCATTCCAAAACTATATTGCACTGCATGATAAAGGCAGCCTGGTAAATGGTATCATTAAAGAAGTTGATGCCAAAGGTGCCGTTGTTACTTTAGCTGAAAATGTCGAAGGTTATTTAAGAGCATCTGAAATTCAGCGTGATCGTGTAGAAGATGCACGCACCCTGTTAAACGGAGGTGATGAAATTGAAGCCAAATTCATCGGTGTTGATAAAAAAGCTAAAACTATTTCATTATCAATCAAAGCAAAAGACCGTGAAGAAGAATCTAATGCCATGAAAGATTATGGCCAGAATGCAGCGACTGGTGCAGCTACTTTAGGCGATATCTTTAAACAAATAGATAAATAATGTTTTGAGGGGTATGATTTATCCTGCCCCTCTTTAAGAGCGCGTTGTTATAACATCCGATTTTGCTATTCCTTTATCTGTGTGCTAAATGAAGCGCAAACAGGATAGATAGGGTTGCCTTCTACCTGTTTATGTACATTGAATATAAGTAGAAATTCTGCAATACTTTCGGATATTATTTTATTCCCGTTCCTTATTTATTGCAGGATTGAGTGTGACAAAATCAGAATTAATTGAGACACTTGCAAGGCAACAGCCGCACCTTGCATTAAAAGATGTCGAGTTGGCTGTAAAATGTATCATTGAACAAATGAGTGAGACATTGGCAAGTGGTGACAGAATCGAAATCCGAGGATTTGGAAGTTTTTCATTACATCACCGTCCTCCAAGAATGGGTAGGAATCCAAAAACCGGAGAGTCTGTTTCATTAACTGAAAAGTTTGTTCCCCATTTTAAACCTGGCAAGGAATTACGAGATCGCGTAGATGCGTCACGTGAAAAATGTAAAATTATTGATTGATTAAAACAGTTTTTAATCAACGCAAACTATCATGTAAAAAAATTCACTAATGAAGTTTTTAGCCCTTATTGTCTTTTTAGCAATTTTTATCGTTGCGTTGATTTTTTCTGTTCTAAATTTTCAGTTTGTCGAAATAAACCTGTATTTCGCAACTATCTCTCTGCCTTTAACAGTTGCCTTAGCTATCGAGTTGCTTGCCGGTATTGCCATTGGGTTTCTTGCTGCTATGGTTCATATCCTTAAACTAAAAACACAATACGCTCAATTGAATAAAAAATTGGGTCAGGATTCTTAAGGTAATGCTAGTCATCAATCTCTTATAATTAATTATTCCAATATAGCTGCGTCGAATTTCTAACATAATCTATTTTTAGATTATAATCTAAAAAGACTTTATTAAAAATAATAAAGTAAATTTAATTCAAGTAGTTATATAATTTATCTAACAAAACTATTTCAAAAACAACTCTAAATATTTTCACCATTCTTTGGCTGGAACATAGGGGGTATTTAATCAGTAATAAATGCGAAAAAACAGAAGCGCTATATCCCAGAGCAATACAGGAAGCCATTTAAAATGACCTATAAATAAATTCCTTTTGCCTATCCCATCAATGCAACACCGGCAGCTGAACCAATAGATAACAATGACCCGCCAACACCGGTCGTTAACGTCACTAACAGCCATTGTGATAAATCCATTACCGGTTGTATTTCCAGAACGGATAACATACGGGATATTATCAATAATGGCTGACAACACTCCAAATAAGAACATTTGCACAGGTTGTGTTGTGCTTAAATTACTGTAAATACTGGTAGAGGCCAATTCCAGATAACCTATTTCTGTAAGCCCACCAATATAAAAAATTGTGCTGTAAAAAATCCCACTCTGCGTTTTTTATGTTGATAAAAACATCATAATCAGAATTTTTTATTCGTTTTTTTTCAGCCAGTATTTGAATCACTTACATGCCGATATTGTTTTTTATCGACAGAGCAGAAACCTGTAGCGTATTAACGCCATCTTGAAAGCCGGATACGAGATAACCATTAATCACATTCAGAAATCGATATCTGCTTTTGAAATACAAAAGATAAACCAAACAAAAATAAACCTGCCAGTATTCCAGCCATGCCTTCGTAAACAGCGTGCTGCCAGCCCAGATAACGCCAAAGTAGAGCAACCACAAACCCTGTAAAAATTGCGATAACACTCAATTTTTGTCCTGGTTTTACACCTAGGCATAAGACGATGAGTAAAGGTGCAAAAGCGCTCGCTAAACCAGACCAGGCCATCACTACCAAATTGAAAACGCTCTGTTTGACAAGTAGCGCCCACCCGAGGGCGCACAAAGTAATGGTTAGGGTCGTTAACTTTATTAATAGTGTTTTTTCAATTTTATGAGGCAGCAGGTCATGCGTTATTGCCGCTGAACAGCTCAATATCAGCGAATCAGCCGTTGACATCGTGGCGGCAAAAATACCCGCCAGAATCAAGCCTACCATTACCGGTGGCAACAATTGCTGCGCCATCATTGGAAGGGCCAGTTCCGTATCAAAACTACCGGCATCGGCAAGATATATACGCGAAAGCATACCTACGCCCGTAGCCAAAGCATAGAAGATGAGGAACCAAAGATAATACCAGAACCGGGCTTGTTGCATTTTGTTGATATTACTCAGGGTCATGAAACGAACCATAACATGCGGTTGACCAATGACTGACAATCCGGCAAACATCCAACTAATAACAAACAGAATACCGCCTGCCAGACCTGGTAGAGCCATGTCTTTGGGGAACCAGTCGAGGAAACCTTTTACGCCTTGCATTTTAATTACAGCATTATTTACACCGCCCAAATTCTGAGTTGCAACAACTAATAACACCCCCATTGCCAACATCATCACCAAAGATTGAGCTGCATCTGTCCAGATAGAGGCTCGAATACCACCTGCAAAACAATACAGTGCAACCAATGCCGCACTCATTAGTGCACCTGCCCAAAGTGGCCAATCAAACAGGATATGTAACGCTTTACTGCCGGCAATAAGTTGGGCGCCGGCATAGGCCAATAGAAAAACCAGTGAGATACCGCCAATGACACGCTGTAAAACATCATGTTGATGGCCATGCCAGTTGCTGAGTGCACCGGCATAACTTACTGCATCACTTTTTGCTGTGGCAGCACGCAGGCGGTTGTGGACAAACATTGAGGCTAGAAAGTCACCCGAAATCCATCCTAACATCAACCAAATAGAGGCAAGCCCGGTGTTATAAGTGTAACCAATGACACCAATAAACATATAGCCGCTGTTGTTGGTCGCCACTGCCGATAAACCTACCAGCAATGGCTTAACTGTACTGCTAGCAAGGTAATAGTCATGCCGGGTGCCACGGCTTTTCCAAATAGAGGATAAACCTATTAGAGTGAATCCCAGCAAAAAGCAGGCAAAGGAAATAATCATGATAGATCCAGCAATAGAAAACTGCTTATTAATGAAGCAGGGTTAAAAATTATACCGTGATGAATATCTTAGAAACACGGGTAAAAAGACAAACAGGTTCTTGTGGTTATCTTGTACGAGTAGCAATGTATCGTTTTTTAAAGCAAGATTTATTCAATGGAGGACGAATCAGTATTTCTTAAATAATCCGGTCGAGGAGGTTGATCGCAGAAGGGCGCTACAAGTTTATTTTAGCAACTGTTAAAAACGAACATTAACAGTGTTCGCGGTATACCGGAAATATTATCAGGAGAGCCGTGCATCAAATTGCACTCATGAAAAACAACCGTTCCAGGATTGCCGTAAACGCCCTTTATTTTCCGGTTTTTAAGCAATTGTTGCATGATTTCTGGCTTAGGAACACCCGCTTCCTGTTTTTTCAATGATTTGTCGTAGTTTTTGTTTTCAGTCATTCCGCCACAAGACACATACTGTTGATGTGAACCTGGAATAACATAAAGCGGGCCGTTATATTCATTGTTTTCGTTCAGCATGATCCAGGCTGTCACCGCTCTCATTCTGGGCATACCACCCTCAACATGCCAGGTTTCAAAATCAGAGTGCCATGGAAACGACTTGCCCATAAATGCCGACTTAACATTGACTCGAGACTGGGTAATATAAACATTAGAACCCAGTAACTGTTTGGCAATTGTCAGGATTTTAGGGTGACGTGAAAACTGATCAATCAATTGACTAAATGCAAAAGGTTTGAAGATTGTTCTTAACTCGTTATCTTCAGGTTCGGTAATCAACTCTTCTCTGCCAGCCATCAAAAACTTTAAAGATTTAATTTCCTCCAGTAAAGGATTCACCCATTCCGGCATGTAATCCGCCAAAACAATAAAACCATTGTCTTGATAACTTTCCAGTTGGCTTGCCGCAAACGAGCGGATCTATTCTAGGAACAATGGTTTCTTTATTGCCTGTTCGTGATGGATAGTGATCTTCGATTTCTTTACTCATTTTGACTCAGTGTTTAACATTTATTGTCAATAATCATCTCATCATTCAGTTCATAAGCTCCTTCTGCATTATGAACTTCCTTGCCGTTAAGTGGTGGATTGAACACGCAAGCCATTTTCATTTCTGTAAAAGCGTGTAGTCTATGTTGGTCATGTTTATCGAGAATATAAATCGTACCTGGATTGATAGGATATTTCTTACCATCATCCAGTGTTTCCACTTCGCCTTCACCTGACAGGCAATACACGGATTCCAAATGGTTTTTATAATGCATCTGAAAATCTGCACCGGCATAAATAGTCGTAATATGAAATGAAAAGCCTATGTTATCCGCTTTTAAAAGCAAGCGTGTGCTTTCCCAGTTACCATCAGGCGATACAATTCGGCGCCCTGTTTGCTCCGCTGTATGTAAAGTTCTAACAATCATTTTTCTAACTCTTAATTTATCCTAATTCTATTTCAACAGTCATATCTTGAATACAGCTAATGGCGACTATTTCATTGGCCGGGGCATATAATTCACCACCTGTCTGAAATAATAGCCGCTTAGGTTCTGATATGATGCGAATATAACCCCATCCAGTAATACAGCGAAACATACAATTGTACGCATTATTTTGAGTTGAAAGTCGTTTTCGTTCGCCTTTGCAGATGTGGATTATTTCTTTTGCCATTAGCTTGATAATTGATCTAAGTGTTCACTGTCAAAATAATCAACTTCTTCAGGGATAATATTTTCTTTGGCGCATACTTCTTTAATCGCCTGCTCAACGATGTTAATCCCTTTCTTCAGGTTTTCATCACTAATAATCAATGGGCACAAAAATTTAACCACCTGATCATCAGCGCCGCTGGTTTCAATCAGCAGTCCTTTTTTAAATGCGCTACGGGTGATTTTTCCAGCAAGTTCGCCATTAATACAGTTAATGCCTTGAAACATGCCGCGTCCCCTTGCGGTGAAATTACCTTCACCGTATTGCTCAAGGATAGAGGCAAGGCGCTCGGAAATATATTCGCCTTTGCGTTTTATTTCATTAGAGAATTTATTATCAGACCAATAGTGATCAATTGCCGCTTTTGCTGTTACAAAGGCAAAATTATTACCTCTAAATGTGCCGTTATGTTCGCCGGGCTTCCATTGATCCAAATCCGGTCTGATCAGTACCACGGCAAAAGGCAGGCCATAACCTCCCAGTGATTTGGATAAAGTTACAATATCCGGTTGGATTCCCGCTTCTTCAAAACTGAAAAAAGTACCGGTTCGACCGCAACCTGCCTGAATATCATCGACAATTAATAACACCTCATGTTTTCGGCACACCTGTTCAAGATTTTGCAACCATTCGAATGAAGCGGTATTGATCCCCCCTTCACCTTGTACCGTTTCAACAATGACCGCAGCAGGGTGGTCAATCCCACTACTGGAATCTGAAAGAACTTTATCCAGATAGCCATTGGTATCAATATCATCTCCCAAATAGCCGTCATAAGGCATACGGCTGGTGCCGTTTAAGCTGACACCCGCTGCATTACGATGATGAGAGTTACCTGTTGCGGCTAATGCCCCCAGACTCACACCATGAAAACCATTGGTAAAAGCAATGATATTTTCACGCCCGGTTACATTTCGTGCCAATTTCATGGCTGCTTCAACAGCATTAGTCCCTGTTGGCCCGGTAAATTGCACAACATATTCCAGGTTTCGGGGTTTAAGAATCTTCTCGTTAAAGGCTTCAAGAAATTCCCCTTTAGCTCGGGTATGCATATCGAGTCCGTGCGTAATGCCATCTTCATGAATGTAATCGAGTAGTTTTTCTTTAAACACGGGGTTGTTATGCCCATAATTTAAAGTACCGGCACCTGCTAAAAAATCCAGATACTGATGTCCTTCTTCATCGTATAAAAATTCTCTCTTCGCTTTATGAAAAACACGCGGAAAAGATCGCGCATAACTCTGAACTTCGGATTCGATCTCTTCAAAAATTTTCATTTTTCTTGCTCTTTATTATTGGTCATTAAAACGCGATTAAAAGGACCTAAACGAAGTAAGGTTTCAGTATCGTGTTGTCCTATAAAATGTTTGTCTCGCTCAAACATTACGGAGGTATTCACTTGTGCCCGTAACTTGTCAGCCAAACCTTCAAATAAAGCCCATGAAGCCCTGTTCGAAGCAGTAATCGTGGTTTCCAGATAAGTCACCTGACAGCACTGTGACCGGCTAAGAATAGAAGCTAACATGCGCGTACCCAAGCCCTGTCCACGCGCCTTTTCAGCAACGGCTACCTGCCAAATAAATAAGGTGCCGGGACGTTCCGGTATTAGATAACCGGAAGTAAAACCGACCAATTCGTCCTTATAAATTGCTGCGACGGAAGTGTTGGCAAAGTGCGTACATTGCAATAAATTACAATACATCGAATTGGTATCCAAAGGCGAGCAATCACTCACCAGACGAAAAACGGATGCACCATCTTCAGTAGTAGGTATACGCAAATCAACTTTATGTAGGGGTTTACTCATAAAAAAATTTAGACTTCTAAATGTATTAATTGCTTATTAAAGTTCTAATAAATTAAAAATAAACGTGAT
>CAYYSO010000114.1:0-8031 GCA_964474415.1 uncultured Methylomarinum sp.
AAAATTAGATTCTACTAATATTCTTCTCCTTAAAAAATTAGGAAACTTCAGTTAAATCCATTAATAGACCTATTAAATCTAACCATTTAACAAACAGATTTATTTAATTTAATCTTTACCTCAAGTGAGTTGTTAAGCTTTGGATTGAGATTAATCTCCCCTCAAGAGGCTTATCGATATAGGCTTAATAGCTCACATCTTTCATAAAAATCAAAGAGATGTGTAAATGCTGTTATGCCCAAATTAAAATGAAAAAACAAACACGGCAATACCCATCACGACTGCAATATCTGGTCGATAATCATTATCAATCCCTTTTGATGAATGGCATGAAAGGGATTGAAAAAGAAAGTCTGCGTATTTCAAATCATGGATTAATTTCGCAAACAAACCATCCGGCTGCACTTGGGTCAGCTTTAACACATCCCTATATCACCACAGACTATTCAGAAGCGTTGTTAGAATTTATTACGCCTCCATTTACAGACATTAAAGAAACCTTGGTGTTTTTAGAGGAAATTCATCAGTTTGTTTACCATAATCTGGATAAGGAAATGCTGCTAGCAACCAGTATGCCTTGTGGTATTGATGGAGATAAAAGTATCCGAATTGCTGAATATGGTACATCCAATATTGGTCGCATGAAACATGTCTATCGCAAAGGTTTATGGCATCGTTATGGTCGTTCTATGCAAGCTATCGCTGGTGTCCATTTTAATTATTCCATAGCTGAAGACCTTTGGCCTGTATTGCATAATCAATGTGAAACAACAAAAAATTTGCAGGGTTTTATCTCAGATGCCTATTTTGGATTGATCAGAAATTTTCAACGCCATAGTTGGATACTACTTTATCTATTTGGAGCATCTCCCGCTATTTGTAAACAATACTTCAAAAATCGTCCTCATCAACTGAATCAGTTTGATGAATTTGACAAAAACACCCTGTACGCTCCTTATGCAACTTCATTACGAATGAGTGATGTGGGTTATCAAAACAAGAATCAAGCCGCGCTTAAAATTGATTACAATTCCTTAGACAGCTATGTTGACAGTTTGCGTGCCGCAATAGAAACGCCTTGTGCAACTTATCAAAATATAGGTGTAAAAAATGGGAATGAATACCTTCAATTAAACGCTAATATCCTGCAAATTGAGAATGAGTTTTACAATACTATTCGCCCCAAACAAATGACTCATTCAGGTGAAAAACCTACCCTGGCATTAAAACGTCGTGGCGTGCGCTATATTGAAATTCGTTCACTGGATCTCGATCCATTCAATCCTATTGGGTTTGATGAACATAAAGGGCGTTTTCTGGAAGCTTTTTTGCTGAATTGTTTAATGCAAGAGAGTCCATTACAAAGTGAACAAGAGCAGCAAACTAATACTGCTAATCAGTTAGCTGTTGCTTACCAGGGAAGAAAACCAAGTCTTAAACTGGATAATAATGGACAATCAATATCTTTAACCGATTGGGCGCGACAAATACTGCTATCCATGCAGCCAATTTGCAACATTCTTGATCAGAATACAATTGATAAACCTTATACGCAGGCTTTGAAGCAACAACTTGCTTTGGTGGAAAATGCGGAATTAACACCCTCAGCAAAAATGCTTGCTGAGATGAAGATAAATCAGCAGTCATTTGTCCATTTTGGCTTGAACATCTCAACAGAATATCAGCTTATCTTTAAACAAAAGAAACTAGATGCTGAAAAAAATCACTACTTTAATGGATTAGCCAAAATATCTCACTATAAACAAAAAGAAATTGAACGTACCGAACAAATTTCTTTTGATCAATTTTTACAAGGGTATTTTGCTCAATAATAACCACCTAATTAAAAAGCGGGAGATAAAAATGATAACACTATACCAATTTGCACCTACTTGGGGTATTCCAAATCTGGGACAATTCAATACCAAAGTAGAGACATATCTACGAATGACTAACACACCCTACAAAGTAGTCGAAACACTGCCTTTAAAAGGCCCTAAAGGCAAGCTGCCTTTTATCGAAGATGACGGGCAAAAGATTTCTGATTCTCGTTTTATCATTGAACATTTGAAAGATAAATATGGTGACCCACTGGATAAAGATTTGACTGATGAGCAACGCGCAATCATGTTAGCCATGCAACGTTTACTTGAAGAGCATCTATATTGGATTGGTATGTATGCACGTTGGCAATATACCGATGAAAACTGGCAGATCACTAAGAAAGCCACTTTTGGCAGTTTGCCGCCAGTCATTCGCGATATTGCCGCATGGGTTTATAAGTGGATGATCATCAGAAAACAAATTTATGGTCAGGGCACTGGAAGACATAATGCAGATGAAGTTTTCCATTTGGGGAAAATTGATTTAGATTCGCTGTCAGGATTTTTAGCAGATAAACCCTATTTCATGGGGGACAAACCAACAAGCCTGGATGCCAGTGCTTTTGGTATTTTGATTAATACAGTCCATGGTCCAATAGAATCACCCGTAAAAGAATACGGAATGACTAAAAACAATTTAATCGCCTACTGTGATCGTATGATGACAGAGTTCTATCCAGAACTGAATGAATCAGCATTACAATCTTGAGCCCCAGAATGAATGCATTATCACTAAGCAATTTAAAAAAAACATACAGTAATGGCTTTACAGCGTTAAAGGGGATTAATCTTGATATAGAAAGGGGTGATTTTTTTGCTTTACTGGGTCCAAATGGAGCAGGCAAGTCAACAGCAATAGGCATTATTAGTTCATTGGTCAATAAAACCAGCGGATCAGTCCGTATCATGGGCTACGATCTCAATGAGCATCGTGCCAAGGCAAAAATTTGTATTGGCTTAGTCCCACAGGAAATAAATTTTAATCAGTTTGAAACCGTTAAAAACATTGTCTTAAATCAAGCCGGTTATTATGGCATTGCAAAAAAACAGGCTATTAAAAATACTGAAAAGTGTTTAAAACAAATGTCTCTTTGGGACAAGCGAGATACAGTATCCAGACGCTTGTCCGGCGGTATGAAAAGACGAGTAATGATAGCCAGAGCTCTAGTTCATTCGCCGCAATTATTGATTCTGGATGAGCCAACTGCTGGGGTAGATATAGAAATACGTCGTTCCATGTGGGAGATGATGGAACAAGTGAATAACCAAGGCACGACCATTATTTTGACCACGCATTATTTGGAAGAAGCAGAAAGCTTATGTAGAAATATCGCCATTATAAATGAAGGTTTGATTGTTGAAAAATCAGGGATGAGTGAGTTATTGTCGCGAGTGAATAAAGACCATTTTGTGCTTGACCTGGCCAAGCCTATCTCAGGTTTACCCAAAGTAGAAGGATATGATCTAGAGCTTGTCGGAACAAAGACCTTAAATGCTTCGGTTTCCAAAAACAAAAGTCTGAATAGTTTGTTTCAGCAGTTAACGCATAAGAATATTGAGGTGTTAAGTTTAAAAAACAAAACCAATCGTTTAGAGCAATGGTTTATGGATTTAGTTAATGAATAATTTCATTGCATTTCAAACCATTGTGACAGAAGAAATACGGCGTTTTAGTAGAATTTGGCCGCAGACCCTATTACCACCGGCGATAACAACCTCGCTGTATTTTATGATTTTTGGTCGTTTGATTGGCGATAGATTTGGATCTATTAATGATGTGAGTTATATGGACTATATTATCCCCGGGATCATTTTAATGTCGGTGATTACAAATGCCTATGCTAATGTCGTAGCCTCTTTTTATTCCACCAAGTTTCAACGCTATATTGAAGAGTTGCTGGTTGCACCGGTAGCAAACTGGGTGATTTTGTCGGGGTATATCAGTGGAGGTATTATCCGAGGGGTACTCGTTGGTGCCATTGTTACCGCTATATCATTATTGTTTTCTGATATTGCCGTATATCATTTGGGAATTACAGTCGCTATCTATTTTTTAACAGCCACTCTGTTTGCATTAGCAGGGTTTATTAATGCGGTTTTTTCCGACAGTTTTGATGATATTTCCATTATTCCTAATTTTGTATTAACACCATTAACCTATTTAGGCGGTGTCTTTTATTCGGTGTCCATGTTGCCCGAGTTATGGCAGAAGGTCTCATTGGCAAACCCCATTTTATATATGATTAATGCATTCAGGTATGGGTTAATTGGAGTGACAGATATTGAAATAGAGATTGCTTTTTTAATTACAAGTGGCTTTATTCTGTTTTTAACTCTCTTCAGTCTTATTTTATTGCATAAAGGTGTTGGGATTAAAAGTTAAACTCTGCCTTTTGAATCAAGGGGGCCGGGTCATTGATCTTTGATTAAAAAAGGGGGGGGCTAAAAGAGCATAAGCGCCAACTTAAGCCATCAACCCATTGATTAAACACGACTTACGCTCAGTTCTCTGCATTGCTGAATCACCCCCCCCCAAAAAAAAATCGGTTCAGGTAGGCTCTGCAACGAACGCTTTCTCGGACGTTCGCTAACGCTTTTCAAATAGTCACTCTGAAATGTCAATGGCCAATTAAAATAGCCCCAAAATGGCCAACAAAAGTGAGTCACTTTTTCAGACTTTATTTCTTGAAATAAACCTGACATAGTCCCTGAATTTTTGATCAGGGAGTCCCATGAAGGAGTGGAACGTGATTCATCAAATCAAAGCGTTATATAACGAAGGCAACGGCTTATCCGAGCGCAAGATCGCCAAACAACTGGGTATTTCCCGGCATACCGTTTCGAAGTATTTGAAGCTAACAGCCGCTGATATTACAGCCTTACAGGCGACAACAGAGCGCGGTAAAAAACTGGATGACTACCGATAGTATATTATTCATCTGTTACAGACCTATCCGGGCTTATCGGCAGTCAAGGTCCTGCGTAAGCTGAAAGCCAAAGCAGAGACGCTTGCAGTTTCCGACCGTTCGGTACGCCGCTACATCCAAACATTGAAACAGGAAATTAGCGTCAAGCAGCAGCGCTATTATGAACCGGTGCTGGATATGGTGCAGGGCGAGCAGTGTCAGGTCGATGGCGGCGAGTTACGCGGCGTCATGAGTGACGGTGTGGAAACGACCGTATATTTCATGGTGTTTGTGCTGTCCTATTCGCGTCTGATGCATGTTTCCGTGTCTGACCGGCCCATTGATACGGAAACCCTGATTCAGCAGCATGACACAGCATTTCGCTATTTCGGTGGCATGCCGGCCGAATGTGTCTATGATCAGACCAAACTAGTGGTGATCAGTGAGGTGTTCCGGGAACTGCAACTCAATCAACGATTTCATCAGTATGCTACGACCGCCGGATTCCATATCCATGCCTGCGAGGGCTACGACCCGGAAAGCAAAGGCAAGGTCGAAGCCGGGGTCAAATACGTCAAGCAAAACGGCTTCTATGGGGAAACCTTTGCCCATTGGGCTGATCTGGAAACCTATCTGTCCGACTGGCTGGATACGATTGCCAATCAGCGTATTCATGGTAGTACCGGACAACAGCCGGCCATGCACTATCGAAATGAAGAACAGGCCAAAATGTTGCCTTATCTGCCCCCCCCTTGCATCAGCCGTCCTATCAACCGGTCTTTAGTCACTCGCAAGGTGGACAAAACCGGTCTGATCGACTGGCAGGGGAACAAATACTCGGTGCCCATGGCTTATCAACGGGCGCAGTTGGGCGTGACAGTAGAGCATGGTCAATTACGAATGACTGACATCTTAAGCGGCAAACAGATTGCCGAACATACGCTGCGGCTGGAAAAAGGTCTGATTATCAAGAACACCGACCATGACCGGGATAAAGCTCAGCGTATCCAGCAATTGGAACAGGATATCCACGAATTGCTGAGTAAAAGAACGGATATCAGTCAGGCATTGTGCGTGCTGCTAAAGCAGACCTCGCCAAAAATTTACAAAGATCAGTTGCTGGGTGTCAAGCAGATCCTTCACACATGGCAGCAGCAATATGGCCAGGTAGAGGATGAGGTATTGATGCGAGTCCTGAAACGGTCACAGCTCACGGCAATAGGCTTCAGGGCTTATCTGGAAGCCCGGCGACCCCCTCAGGAACAATCGGCTGCAGCCAAGGCCACAGACACCTCGACAAAACTGGCACGTTATCGTGTCCTAAATGGCCGGCCGACTGGCCAGGGAGAGAGCCATGTCGTCCATTGACCGCGTCGCCGGAAAATACCGCAGTCTGTGCCTGTCGGGCATTGCTGAACAACTGACAACCCTGCTCAGTCAGGCACAAGCCAATGAAAGCTCCTATCTGCACTTTGCCGAAAGCCTGGTGGACTATGAACACCCGCAGCGTAATCGCAAGCGCATCGAGCAAAACCGCAAACGCGCTGGATTTCCCGTACAGAAGAGTCTGGATGAATTCGACTACCGTGTGCAGACTACGATCAGCAAACGGGAAATCAACAGCCTACTGGACTTTGGCTTCATCGACAATCGCGAAAACATCGTGTTCATTGGATCGCCAGGGGTAGGTAAAACCCACCTGTCCATCGGTATCGGTCTGAAGGCCATCGAAGCGGGCTATAAGGTCAGCTTCAATACCGCACTGGGAGTGATCGAAATGCTAGAGATAGCAGAGCTCAAAGGGGAGCTGAAAAAGAAAATCAATCAACTAGCCAAGTTCGATGTGTTGATCATCGACGAACTGGGCTATTTGCCATTGAACAAACAAGGAATGCATAACCTGTTTCAGCTGATCAACACACTGTATGAATATCGGTCGATAATCCTGACCACCAATAAGGAGTTCACCAACTGGGGAGAATTTTTCATCGATGACAACGTCGCTGTACCGATTGTCGACCGACTGATTCATTATTCACACATTTTTATGCTGGGAGGGGAAAGCTATCGACTGAACTCCAAACTGAATAACTGATTTTTACCATAAAAAAATGGCGCACTTTTAATGGCCAAAACTGGCTCAGTTCTGGTGGCCACACATCTATTTTTCAACTTCTAATCCAATAACTTAGTGGCTTAAGTTGGCGCTTATGGGATAAATACTCCCAATTGAATTAACCTGCTGTAACAAGCAATGGGAAAAATACTGATGAGAGTGTCGGTTGATTTATTTAGTACTGATAAAGTGATATTGAACTCGGTAATAACGAAACAGTAAATTATTACTCTTCTGTATTGGGTAAATATTGAGGCGGTATTGGGCTATCGACAATTTGCTGACTTACAGTTTTAATCAGTTTTCTTAACCATTGATCAGCGGGATCTTTTTCATACAAAGGATGCCATATCATCGACAACTGATAACTGGGTAATTCAACTGGAGTATGCAATAACTTTAGAGGCGCCATTTGCACAAACTTTTCAGCAACTCGATAAGGCAAAGTCAGTACCATATCGGTTTGAGCAATGATCAAAGGTGCAGATAAAAAATGGGGAACTATTAAAACTATTTTTCGACTTAGATTATGTTGATTTAACCCCTGGTCAACAATTCCATACTCTACACCTGAGGGTGAAATTAAAACATGTTCCATTTCGATATATTGTTCCAATGATAGGGTGTCACCAATATATGGGTGATCCTTTCTGACAATAGATACAAAGACATCATGAAATAAAGCCTGCTGGTGAATTCGTGAGGGTGTTTCCAAAGAGACATCAAAGCCAAGAGCAACATTAATTGTGCCATTTTCCAGATCTTCTTCAGGAAAATATTCATTGGGCTGCTTAACATGGATATTCACCCCAGGCGCTAGCTCACGAACCTTTTTTAATAAAGACGGCAATAAGATGAGTTCGTTGTAATCGGTGGCTGCAATAACAAAACGGTGGTCATCTGTTTTTGGTTCAAACGCCGGGGGGCTTGTAACAGTGAGCTCAATTTCAAGTAATGCTTTGCGTATAGGTACAATCAAGGCTTCAGCTCTTGTTGTAGGTCTCATCCCCTTGTTAGTTCTAACTAATATAGGGTCATTCAAAGCTTGTCTTAAACGATTGAGTGAATGGCTCATTGCCGATTGACCAATAAACAGTTTTTCTGCTGCTTTTGATACATTTCGCTC
>CAYYSO010000115.1:0-7961 GCA_964474415.1 uncultured Methylomarinum sp.
ATGCTCCTTATTCGACCCGATGGCTCCGCGAAGCGGAGCCATCAAGTTATTATCCTGATCAGGATAATACCAAAAACTACATGTTATCCTGCCCAAACAAAAAAGGCCGGTAAAAAACCGGCCTTTTTTCATCTGTTTACTTCAACAAATCCTGCAACAACGAATTCAGTTTATGGACAAATGCTGCCGGGTCATCCAACTGGCCACCTTCGCTTAATATGGCCTGATCAAACAGAATGTTGGTGATGTCGGCAAAGCGTTCATCATCCTGTTCATCTTTAATGGCTGTGACTATGGCATGATGTGGATTGATTTCCAGGGTGGGCTTGCTGCTGCCCATGCCCATCATGTTCATATCCTGTCCGGCCTCTTTCATGATTCTTTCCATGTTCAGGCTCATGTCATAAGCGCCGGTTACCAGACAGGCTGGGGAATCGGTCAGACGATGACTGATTTTGACTTCGTTGACTTTGTCACCCAGTACTTCTTTAATTTGTTTCAACACAGATTCAAAGTCTTTACTGACGTCTTCCTGCTGTTTTTTCTCTTCTTCTGTATCCAGTTTATCCAGATCCAACTCACCTTTTGCGACTGATTGCAGGTGTTTACCGTCAAATTCGGTCAAACTGGAGACCATCCATTCATCGATACGATCGGATAATAACAGCACTTCAATACCTTTTTTGCGGAAAATTTCCAGGTGTGGGCTGTTTTTAGCGGCTGAAAAACTATCGGCTGTCACATAATAGATTTTCTCCTGCCCTTCTTTCATACGACTGACGTAATCAGCCAGGGAAACATCCTGTTTGGCGTTATCGGTATGGGTAGATGAAAATCTCAGTAATTTAGCGACACGATCTTTATTTTTATGATCTTCGACCGGTCCTTCCTTAATGACATTACCGAACTGTTCCCAAAACTGGGCGTATTTTTCAGGATCGTCTTTAGCCATACTTTCCAGCAAGCCTAATACTTTCTTGACTGCACCGGCTTTTATGACGCTGATTTGCTTGCTCTGCTGCAGGATTTCTCGTGATACGTTCAGCGGCAGGGAATCAGTATCGATCACGCCGCGAATAAAACGCAGATAACGCGGCATCAATTGTTCTGCATCATCGGTAATGAATACTTTACGAATATACAGTTTTACACCATGTTTGGCATCACGATCCCATAAATCAAAAGGAGCGCGTGCAGGAACATAGAGCAACAGGGTATATTCGTTGGTCCCTTCCACTTTGCTGTGAACATGGGTTAACGGGTCCTGAAAGTCGTGGCCGACATGTTTGTAGAATTCGTTATATTCTTCTTCGCTGATATCGTCTTTGGATTGTGTCCATAACGCAGACGCGCTGTTGACCACTTCATCTTCCACCCGGGCAGGCGCTGTTTCGTTACCCTCGTCATCAGTTTCAGCCGGAATTTCCTTGTCCATGACCACGGGAATAGAGATATGATCTGAGAATTTCTTGACGATGGAACGCAAACGGAAACCATCCAGGAACTCTTCTTCACCTTCTTTCAGGTGCAATACAATTTCTGTACCACGACCGGCTTTTTCAACCGTTTCCAGGGTATAATCACCTTCGCCGGTAGACTCCCATCGTACGGCTTCTTTTTCACCGGCTTTGCGAGTAGTTAACGTCACTTTATCGGCAACAATAAAAGAAGAGTAGAAACCCACACCGAACTGGCCAATCAGCTCGCTGTCTTTGGCCTGATCGCCAGTCAATTTTTCAAAAAACTGTTTGGTGCCGGATTTGGCGATAGTACCGATATGCTCTTGAACTTCGGCACGGTTCATGCCGATACCATTATCGGAAACGGTAATGGTTTTATTGTCTTTATCAAAATCCAGACGGATTTTCAGTTCGCTGTCGCCTTCGTACAAACTATCATTGGAAAGAGCCTCAAAGCGCAGTTTATCTGCCGCATCGGACCCATTTGAAATCAGTTCGCGCAGAAAAATCTCCTTATTGCTATATAATGAATGAATCATTAAATGCAATAAATGCTTAACTTCAGTTTGAAAACCCAAGGTTTCTTTTTTTGCCTCAACAGTCATCTTTACTCTCTTTGTTTTATGTACAAAATGGATTGTCACTGAAGTGGGGATGGTATTTTTATTTTTCAAGTATGGACAGTTTGAAAACTAGAACTAAAATTAGTTTTATCTCTGTTCTCCTGTTTTTATCTGCATGCCTTTTTTATGAAATCGAACTTATCAACAAAGAAATTTTTAATTGTTGAAGACTATCCGGCCATGCGTAAAGCGATCAAAGACATGCTTCACACTCTGAAGGCGGAATATATCATTGAAGCCAAAGATGCAGTTAATGCTCTCAATGCCATATCAAAACATACATTTGATGTTATTTTATGTGATTACAATCTGGGATCAGGTAAAAACGGTCAACAAATTTTAGAAGAAGCCAGACTTAAAAAAGTCCTTCCATTCAATACCATTTTTATCATCATAACCAGCGAACAAACCCCTGGTATGGTATTGAGCGCCATGGACAATAAGCCTGATGAATATCTGACCAAACCCTTTAATACCCAACAATTATCCAGTCGGCTGAAAAAAAACTTTAGCCGTAAAGCGTATTTAATAAATGTTGAACGAGAAATTGCCCGTGGAAATCTGACTTTAGCCATTCATTATTGTGATGACTTGCTCAGTAAAAACAATCCCCAAATGCGTACTTTGTTACTAAAAATACGTGCAGAACTAGCGCTTAAAGTTGATGATTTAGAAAAAGCCACCAGCATTTATCAACAAATACTGGAACAACGCGAGCTACCTTGGGCAAGGCTTGGACTGGGTATTATTGATTTTCGGCAAAACAGAACGGAACAAGCCATAGAAACGTTTGAAAAGTTAATCGACAATAGCCCCATGTTCATGGAAAGTTATGACTGGCTAAGCAAGGCATATCAATCGGTTGATTTGCCTTTAAAAGTCCAGGAAATATTGAATCAGGCGGTAGAATTATCACCGGCTTCCATTTTAAGGCAAAAAAAACTGGCTGAGACGGCTGATAAAAACAACAGTGTGGAAACCGCCGAACAAGCTTATAAAGCCGTTGTAAAATTGGGAAAACATTCAATCCATAAATCCAGCCGCGACTATTCCAGCCTGGCAAAACTCTATTCCAGAACCAATGCCAGTGAACAAGCATTAAAAGTTATAGAGGGAATGCGCAAAGAATATGCCGAAAATCCTGAAGCCGAATTGCGAGCTGTATTAATGGAATCAGAACTCTATAAACAGCTGCATAATAACAAGCTTGCCAAACACGCATTTGAAAAAGCCCTGAATTTATCGGAAAAATCAGAAAAAAACATTCCTAAAGATCTGCAACTTGATCTGGCCAAAGCCTGTTTTTCAAATAATAAAGGCGATATCGCCAATAAAATACTCGATTCATTGATCAAGACTCATATTGATGATGATGATTTTATGGACGAAATACTCAGCATGCAAAGTAGTATTGGCATGAAGGATCATTCGGCAACACTGATGCAAAAAACCAGAAAGGAACTGATGGACATTAACAACCGGGGGGTTGCTTTGTTTAAACAGGGTAAGACTGTTGAAGCAATGGCTTTGTTTGAACAGGCGATCCAAAAAATGCCGGATAACAAAACCATTATTTTGAATATGACAAAAATTGCTCTTCATGAGCTAAAAACATCAGAACTCAGTAAAGAAAATATTCTACGCACTCAGGATTTTATCCATAAATCTCGTCAAATTGGTGTAACTCATGACAAACTGGACAGCATTCATATGGAATTTGCTAAATTAATTCACTCCCGCCCGATTAAAAAAAACTGAATCATGCCCTCTGAAATCACTCCTCATTTTTCGACAATTCTGGCATCTACAGTGCATGACATTAAAAATTCACTCACTGTTTTACAACAACTGACGCATAAGATTTCCGCTTTTCAAAAAGACCCTGGCAATCCAGATATTATGCAGTTGGAATTTGAAACCAACCGGATGAACCACAGCATGATGCAACTGCTGGTGCTATATAAAATCGATTCACAGAGGTTTAATCTGGATATTGAGGAACATCCGGTGCCCGAGCTTCTAGATGAAGTGAAAGCGCAGCAAGCGCCTATACTCCAATACAATCACATTAAATTGGACATTCAATGTCCGGATGAGCTGATGAGTTTTTGTGATTACACTCATATCTGCAATGCATTGGGAACGATATTAAATAACGCACAACGTTACAGTCATAGCCGGGTTTTGCTGTCGGCTTACCAGTGCGCTGATAGTATTTGTTTTTCAATTGAAGATGATGGGCAGGGTTATCCTCCAGAGTTGCTGTCAATCGACCCCGCCAATCGTTCGCAAATAGACTGGGTAACCGGCAGCACAGGTTTGGGATTGTATTTTGTGGCGACCATTGCTGAGCTTCATCAGAACAAGCATAACAGAGGCTCTATCAAAATCGACAACAATAGTATCTTGGGGGGTGCCCGTTTCAGGCTGTTTTTGCCATAACTCCTGGCGAACAAAATAACAAAGCAATTGAAAACATGCTCTCCCAGCAATCTCCTGGCAACCGGCCTTTAATTTGCCGGTCCGTTTTAGCGCACAACAAAACTATTTCCTCAATATCTTTTAATTGCAAACGATTTAGTGCCGCAGTCACCATTTGTTTACGTTTTTCCCAGACCTGATATCTTCCAAATACGCTATTTTGACGTTCACCCCGGTTTAACTCTGTTTTAATATTAAACAGTGTCCTGGCTTCACGACTTAATGCCCATAACACCACCGGCGGCGCAACACCCTCGGCCTTCAGTCCATACAAAATCCTGATAGCTCGATTACTGCGCCCGGCTAATAAACTATCCGCCAGTTTAAAAACATCAAATCGGGCACTATCGGCAACAAGACTTTCAACATCCTGCCTGGAAATCGCTTTACTGCCGTGTAAAATATACAATTTTTCAATTTCCTGGGCCGCTGCCAGCAAATTTCCTTCAACACGTGAAGCCAGTAACTTCAAAGCCTGTACATCAATCTGCATGTTTTTTTTGCGACTGCGACGCTGTAGCCATTGCAACAGGTCGGAACCTTGCAACGGCCAAACCTGAATGACAACGCCCGTTTTTTCCAGCGCCTGAAACCAGCGTGACTTTTGCGCAGAACCGGGTAATTTTCCGGCGCTGATCAACAACAGCGTATCAGCTGGTAACAACTCGCAATAGTCAATCAGCGCTTTGGCTCCATGAGTACCTGGCTTTCCTGATGGAAGTCGTAAATCAATAATCTTTTTTTCAGCAAAAATAGAAGCTGACCCCGCCTCCTGCCTTAATGTGCTCCATTCAAAATCACTTTCAACGGATAGGACTTCACGTACTATAAATCCGGCCTTTTTCGCCGCTGACCTGATTTCATCTGCAGCTTCGCCCATCTGTAGAGGTTCGTCCCCGCAAATAAAATACAACGGAACCAAAGACTTTTGCAACGCTTCATGAAGGTGTTCAGGCTTTATTCGCATATATTATTTAGTCAATACTGCTCTGGCCTGGGAAAAAATTGTCCTCACCGCTTGCCGGTACATTTCTTTACGGATAACATCTTCCTCATTGTTTTTAGCCAGAATTTCCAATTGTTCATTGAAATAACTTTTGTTGACTTCCACTTGTTGCTGTTTCATCAACACCTTACCTTCAGTGTCTAGCAACTCATACCTCAGACGATACTCCAGTTCAAATTCATTGGCCTTCCCACCGGAACTTAATGACAATACTCGCGGCGGCAGCATTTCATCTCTGAGTATCCTGATAATAATACCGGCTTGTTTCGGTATACTGACTATGCGACCGTTTGATGATTTAACAGCCGACCTCAATGCATTATACAAAGCCCCGGAAGCCCCCTGCACATAGACATTTTTTAATTGTTCCGGTATTTCGACAGCCCCCCGTAAATGATAGCCACAGGCCGCTAAAAACAGCATTAAAATAAACACAACATTATGTCTGATTAACTTGCTTCCCATGACTATCTGCCGATTAGCTTTAAACAACAATATTGACCAGTTTCTTCGGTACCACAATCACTTTTTTAACCGCCTTATCTTCTATATAGCGTTTAACATTGTCATCCGCTAAAGCCATTGCTTCTATTTCATCTTTACTTGCAGCTACAGAAACTGTCAATTTACTGCGCAACTTGCCGTTTACCTGTACGACCATTGGCACCGAATCCAGCTGCATGGCAGATTCATCAACTAGCGGCCAGCTTGCAATAACAATATCGTTGTCATGTCCCAGATCAACCCAGAGCTGCTGACAGATATGTGGAATAATCGGCGCCAGCATTAATACCACAGCCTCCAGGACTTCCTGTTTAATGGCTCGGCCATTATCAGAGCCATCATCAAACCTGGACAGCGCGTTGATTATCTCCATATTTGCGGCAATAGCCGTATTGAAAGTATAACGCCGACTCAAATCATCCGTTACTTTTCTGAGCGTCTGGTGTAATTGTCGCCGCAGAGTTTTCTGGGCATCGGTTAATGATTTTTTATCCAGGGCTGGAATTGATTGATCGTTTTCAACATGCAGAAATACCTGACGCCAAAGACGCTTTAAAAACCGGAAAGCACCTTCCACGCCACTATCAGACCATTCCAGAGACTGTTCTGGCGGAGCTGCAAACATGATAAACAAGCGTACAGTGTCGGCGCCGTATTGATCAATCAATGCCTGAGGATCGACCGTATTGCCTTTGGACTTGGACATTTTGGCGCCGTCTTTTAAGACCATACCCTGCGTCAGCAGGTTTTTGAATGGCTCATCGACTTTAAGCAAACCTTCATCACGCAGTAATTTGGTATAAAACCGGGCATACAATAAATGTAAAATCGCATGTTCAATACCGCCGATATAATGATCCACAGGTAGCCAGTAATCCGCTTCTGGCGACAACATAGTTTCGTCGCTGGCACCAGCATAACGGGCAAAATACCAGGATGATTCCATAAAAGTATCAAAAGTATCCGTTTCCCTACGTGCGGCTTTACCACATTGAGGACACTCAGCATGAGGAAAACTGTGATGCGCGGCCAACGGTGCCTGCGAACCATCAAGCACGACGTCCCGGGGTAACTCAACCGGCAAATCAGACTCGGGCACCGGCAACATTCCGCAATCATCACAATAAATAACAGGAACAGGCGCTCCCCAATAACGCTGTCTGGAAACCCCCCAGTCACGCAGACGAAAATTGGTTTTACGCTGACCCTTGCCTGTTTTTTCCAACTGATCAGCAATGGCGTCAAAGGCTTCGGCAGAAGTCAGTCCGTCAAACTGATCCGAGTTTTTCAGAATGCCTTTTTCGGTAAAAGCCTGTTCGGCAATATCATCATTAGCGCCATTTTTAGAATAAATAACCTGTTTTATTGGTATATTGTACTTTTTGGCAAATTCGTAATCACGTTGATCATGCCCCGGAACTGACATAACCGCGCCGGTTCCATAGCTCATTAATACAAAGTTGGCAATCCATACCGGCACCTGTTCTCCGGTAATGGGATGTATAGCTTTAACGCCGGAATCCACACCTTTCTTTTCCATGGTTTCCATCGCCGCTTCCGAGGTTTCCATGACTTTACATTGTTCCAGAAATGCTGTGATTTGCGGATTATTTTGTGCTGCCGCCAAAGCCACCGGATGTTCTGCAGCCACAGCCACATAGGTTACGCCCATTAAGGTATCAGGACGGGTCGTATAAATTCGCACCGGGTCAGACTGTCCTTCCACGATGAAATCCATTTCCAGCCCTTCCGAACGTCCGATCCAATTAGCCTGCATGGTTCTGACCTGTTCCGGCCAACCATCCAGTTTTTCCAGATCCTGCAATAACTCTTCCGCATAAGCGGTAATTTTAAGGAACCATTGAGAAATTTCTTTCTTTTCAACCG
>CAYYSO010000116.1:0-7606 GCA_964474415.1 uncultured Methylomarinum sp.
ATCTGGCCAACGGCGAGCATAACCGCGACGGCTGCAACCATAATCTGAGTTCCAACTGCGGAGCGGAAGGTGAAACTAGCGATGTGGCTATTCTGGCATTGCGTAGAAAACAGGCGAAAAATATTTTCTCCATTCTGCTGCTTAGCCAGGGGGTTCCCATGTTACTAGCCGGCGATGAATTCCTGCACAGCCAAAAAGGTAATAACAACTGTTATTGCCAGGATAATGAATTAGCCTGGCTTAACTGGGATATGGCAGAACAAAATGCTGATATATTGCAATTCGTACAATTAATGATTCAGCTGCGAAAAAGACACTGCTCGCTGATGCGCAGACATTTCTTTACCGGCCAGTTAATCGAGGGTCGGAATATTCCCGATATCTGCTGGCATGGCCCGTCCGTTGCTCAATCGCCTGACTGGAATGACTATGAATCTCAATTCTTGGCGTTTACGCTGGCCGCCTCGGATCCTAAAGAACCAGACCTGTATATCGCTATGAATATGGCAGCTGAAGCAACTACATTAGAACTTCCAACCATTAGCGGCAAAACCTGGTGTCTGTCTGTTGATACATCAAGGCCTTCATCTGAGGATATTATCCCCAGAACAAAGCAAAGGCCCTACACAAATTCTCGGTATCTGATTGCCAACCGCTCCATTGTAGTATTTGAAAATATTAGCACCAGTGCTTTACAGCTTTAAAACTGCAACATTAGATTCTTTCTCCAGATGGATAGGAGTGAGAGACACTTGAGTTAAAATGAGAAGTTCTGACTGATTTAGCATAGAAAAACTGTGATACATTACGCTAGGTAGAGCTTTAGCGAAACTCAGCAATATAGCGAAAATGCTGAATTTCACTAGATGAATTTTTCAAGTCACTCCATTCTACCCAGCCCAGGCACTCACTGCCATTAAGTTAAGAAAATGTGAGCAGGTTGTAGGTGCGAATAAATTCGCACCTACCATAGCCAAAGTCAGTAAAACAGCTTAGCCTAATGGTAGCGGCCCGGGTGAAAACTATTTATGAGAAAATTACGGGATATTCTGAATATTTACGATTTTATTGAGCCAAGTAATGCTCTAGTCAGAAAAAATCTTTAAATTTATTAACGGACACAGGCTTAGCAAAATAATATCCTTGAAAAACAGAACAACCTTTAGCGACAAGAAAATCTTTTTGTTGCAGTGTTTCCACGCCTTCTGCAATAACATCCAACTTCAGGTTATGCGCCATATTGATGATAGTTTCTACGATAATGGCATCATTGTCATCCGTAGAAATATCTCTGACAAATCTCTGATCGATTTTTAGTTGGTCGAGCGGTAATTGTTTCAAATATGCCAGCGACGAATAACCGGTCCCAAAATCATCAATTGAAATTTTAACCCCAATTTTTTTCAATTCCTGCATTTTTTCGACCGTATCCTGGATATTATCAATAAGTACTCCTTCGGTTAATTCGATAAACAGATGTGAAGCAAAAATCTGATGATCATGTATAGCCTGTTCAACCCGCTTAACAAAATTGGCCTGTCTAAATTGCTTTGAGCTGACATTCACTGATACATGATCAAGATTCAAGCCTTCATCCAGCCAGGTGCGCATTTGTGCGCAAGCTTGATCCAACACCCAGTATCCTAGTGGAACAATGAGTCCCGTTTCTTCTGCAATGGGAATAAAATCAGCAGGAGAGATCAATCCACGGTCGGCATGCTGCCAACGAACCAGAGCTTCAGAGCTGCTAGTAATGCCGGCTTGGTCAATTTGCGGTTGATAATACAAAGTAAAATTCTGATTTTTCAGCGCCAAACGTAACTCTTTCTCCAGAAAAAGTTTGGCATCCGCTGCTTTTTGTAAACCTGGATGAAAAAAACTAATGGTATTTCGGCCTTGTTCTTTTGAACGATACATCGCTTTATCCGCCTGTTGTAATAATTCAGCGGCCGAGATATTTTTTTCCGGAAATAATGTAATGCCAATACTTGAAGAACAATGATGCTCATAATTACTGATCAGATAAGGCTCTTCCAGTATATTTCTGATTTTTTCAGCTATGATCAGGGTACTTTCAGTTGCCCGTTCCAGACTCGATTCACAGGCTCTGATCATAATCACGAATTCATCGCCGCCAAATCTTGCAGCCAGGTCTTCTTCTCGTAATACATGATGTATCCGTTCAGCCACCTGAATCAGTAGTTCATCACCAACATGATGTCCCAGGGAGTCATTTAAGATTTTGAAACGATCCATATCAAGAAAAATAATAGCGCCAAATACAGAATTTCTTTTAGCAACAGACAATTCAGTATCGAGGTGGTTCAGCAATAAGCGCCGATTTGCAAGTCCTGTCAGGGGATCATAGAAAGCCAACTCATAAACTTCTTGCTCCGATTTTCTTTGTTCGGTGATATCCCTGATACTGGCTAAAGCGAGTTTATGACCTAATGAAGGCAGGAGCGCCAGGTTAATTACGCAAAGAATCTCTTTTCCCGCCTTATTTAAATGAGTCCACTCAAAATTGATATTGCCATCGGTCATAAGCTTATTGATATAATTCTGCGCCAATTTAGCGCTGGCAATACCATTAGGCTGAATTGGAGGCGACAGTTCAACGGGACCGATATGTCCCAGAATTTTCCGATCTATACCGTATAAAAGCAGCGCATTCTCATTGGCATCGGTAAAACATAATTTCTCAAGGTCAGTAACCACTAACGCTTCAATCGCGTTTTCAAACAAGGTCTTATATTTGGATTCATTTAATTTCAAGGTCTCTTCTGCATTACGGTGATCAGTAATGTCAATCATTACTCCTATGACCTCTTTTGCTTTTCCATTTTCTACAACGACATTGACCACATCTCTCAACCAAACAATTTCTCCGGATTTGCTCCACATCCGGTATTCAAATTCATGACGTTTTAACTGCCGGGTTTTAGTGATAAAAAACTCAGGCGCCCATTTTTGATCATCTTGGTGCATATGCTTGACCCAAAAGCGATCATCTTCCAACCACAGATCAACCGGATACCCCAATATTTTTTCCGCTTCGTCACTGACAAAAGTAAATTGCAAGGTATCAGGGTTCGCACGCCATACAATAGCTGTTTGAGCCTGAACTAAATTTCTGTATTGCGATTCGCTTTCCGCTAAAGCCTGGGTTCGCCTATGGACTAATTCTTCAGTTCGCAGAGTACGTCCACTTAACATTAACAATCCCATACCGCTCAAGCCGGTAATCAAAAAACCACCAACTAGCAACCACCAGAGATTCCAGGAAAGCTGACTATGATAAAAATCAGCTGATGGCTGATAAGTGATTGTCCAAATACGATCAGCAATTTTTATTCGTTCAATTTTTTGTAATGCCAGAAGATTAAGATTAACTGACGTTATCGTCGGAAAATTGCTATAAAGTTTTTTGTTCTTATCTTCTATTTTCATCAATAATTGAACATCTGGGAGATAGGAAAAAGCTTCTTGGACTTCATCTTCCATCCGCAACACGCCTGCCGTAAAACCTTGTAAAGCCTGTCTTTTATCATCAACGCCATCTAGCAATTTATTCTTAAAATAAACAGGCGAGTAGACAACAACACCGGTTTTTTTCTCCAGATCCTGAATCAGCTGTAAAGGCCCGGCAATACTTGTCTGTCCCGTGTCCCTCGCTTTTTTAAGCGCTTTTAATGCAATAGGATTGCTGCCGACATCAAACCCTAACGCGCGTTGATTTAGTTTCAGTGGTTGTACATAGGTGATGGGAAAATATTCGGATCGGTTTGCAGCCGGGACCATTTTATTTTCGGCATTCGGCTCTTGAATAATCATTGCTCCGTATCTTTCAAACTGTTTACGCTTGTTTGAGGGAACAAATAAAATCCACTCTAAAGCCTGAATACTCTGATGTCTATTAATAATCGGCCGGGTTAATGTAGAAAACTCTTCGTCAGTAACCAACAAAGAACTATCAAAATAACCCTTCAGGATTTGATTAATTTCTACATGCCTCTGTATCTCATTTTTTAAGGTGGCTTGTAATGAGTTGACCTGACGCTCAAAAATTAAAGTTATTCGATCAGTTTCCAACTTCTGACTATATTGAAAAATACTGGCAACCAATATAAGTACAAGTATCAACGGATAAGCCACTAACCTTTGGCGTTCTTTCCACAAAGTCTTGGGTTTGGCAATAAAAGTTAAGATAAGCGGGGCAAAAATAATAACGCCAATACAATCCCCTATCCACCAGGTAGCCCAACTGATTAGAAAATCTTCAGCAGTAATAATACCTTGAAAAAATATAATCGAAATGCCAACAGTAGGCGCAATCACACAACTGACAGGTCCACCCAAAAAAAAGAAACGTACAATTTTCGAGTCTTCCAGGAGCGGATCGTCTTTCCCCAGAAAACGGTTTATTAAACTAACACCGAAAACCGCTTGCACACATGAACTTATACTGGTAATTAAGCCAGTTATAAATGGAGGTGTTATAGATTCAAGCGTGGAAAAATCCAAAAAGGAGTATATATGTATCGCCAGAGCGCCCAGAAAAAGCCCGGGGAGAACGCGTTTTCCAAAAACCAATACAATTGCTAAAGCAAAACCGGATGCAGGCCAAACAGGGCTTACATTACTGGGAGGAGCGGAAAGTAATGTTCCGACATACCCCAATAAAAAATAGCCTCCAGCCACACTTAAGTTGACATATAAATAACGTAATAAGTTTGGAAAATTATTTAATTTCAAGTTTTTCTGATGTGTCATCATAAATTGTGAACAAAAAACAGACTGCTTTCCTCAAGGCGACGGAAAAATCATTCCTGCAATCCTACTTGATTTCCACCATCCATGAATAACACAAAATTAATTTTTTGTTAATTTGATGTTTTCTCGCTCCCTTCCCGGTCTCCGAGAGAGAACGCCATATGCGACACTCCTATGTTGCAAGACGCAGGAGTATCTGGTTAAGGAACCCCACGGCCCCTTGGATAGAAAATATATTCAGTAAAACAAAAGCCTTTAAGGTTCTTATATTTGACTTATGATTTACTAACAATATAATACGCAATCCTTACTATAATACATTATATATATTTCATGTATTCAAAATTCGGCCTTTTGACATACGAAATCAGCCAGTTAATCCGCCAGCGTTTTAACAAAGAAGCTGAAATTCCCGGCTTCACACATGCTCATTGGCGTGCGCTCGTCTATCTTTCTGAAAATGAAAACTGCCGACAAGTTGACCTTGCAGAAATCCTGGAAATAAAACCTATTACCTTGGTCAAGCAAATAGATTTACTTGAGAAAGCCGGCCTAATACAACGCATTAAAGATAAAGAGGATCGCCGGGCCTACCGCTTGCAAATAACAACCAAAGCTAAAACAGTTATGCAGGAATTATGGAAACTTACCGATGCTGTTGAAGATCAGGCGCTTTCTGTTTTAACAGAACAGGAACAGACAATAATAGTGAAGTTATTGCAACGGATAAAAAATAATATGCCTGAAAAAACGCATTCATTAAAAACTTTTTAAATTTCCATACTTCCTTCGCGCGGTTACGGTTGCGAATTTCTATTCATGACTATTAACAGGACTTATATGTTATTACTCTCAAAAAAACAGGACTGGCTTGGCAACATTCGCAGTGATCTTCTGGCCGGAACAGTTGTTGCCCTGGCTTTAATACCGGAAGCCATTGCCTTCTCCATTATTGCCGGAGTTGATCCTAAAGTCGGTTTATACGCTTCTTTCTGTATTGCCGTCATTACGGCAGTGATTGGCGGTCGTCCCGGCATGATCTCGGCTGCTACAGGCGCGATGGCCTTATTGATGGTTACCCTGGTCAAAGAACATGGTCTGCAATATTTGTTGGCAGCGACACTGTTAACCGGCGTTTTACAAATCATAGCCGGCTATATTAAATTGGGCAGTTTAATGAGTTTTGTCGCCAAATCGGTAGTGACCGGGTTTGTGAATGCACTGGCCATCCTCATTTTCATGGCACAATTGCCTGAATTAACCGACGTCAGCTGGCATGTTTATGCGGTAACAGCGGCGGGATTAGGCATTATTTATTTATTTCCTTACCTGCCTGTCGTAGGCAAAATCATTCCATCCCCACTCATCTGTATTATTGCATTAACTGCAGTGGTGATGACTTTACAGCTTGATATCCATACCGTAGGCGATATGGGGGAATTACCGGACACCTTACCGGTTTTTCTGTGGCCTGATGTCCCTCTGAACCTGGAAACTCTGCAAATTATTCTGCCTTATTCCGTACCATTGGCAATAGTCGGCTTGCTGGAATCGTTGATGACTGCAACCATCGTGGATGATTTAACCGATTCCAGCAGTGATAAAAACCGTGAATGTAAAGGCCAGGGGATTGCCAATATAGGCGCCGGCTTACTGGGCGGTATGGCGGGTTGTGCCATGATCGGGCAATCCGTTATCAATGTAAAATCAGGTGGTCGCGGCCGCTTATCGACCTTAACTGCCGGCGTATTTTTACTAATCATGGTGGTATTTCTGGATGAATGGATTAAACAAATTCCCATGGCAGCATTGGTTTCAGTGATGATCATGGTATCCATCGGTACCTTTAGCTGGGAATCCATTGTTAACCTGAAACAGCACCCTTTATCGACCAACGTCATCATGATCGCCACCGTCATCGTTGTTGTCTGGACTCACAACCTGGCTTTGGGCGTACTGGTCGGCGTACTGCTGGCAGCGCTTTTCTTTGCCAATAAAATCAGCCATTTTATGTACGTGGATTCCGAACTGGATGAAGAACATGATACCCGTACTTACCGGGTACATGGACAGGTATTTTTCAATTCAGCTGACCGGTTTACTGGTTATTTTGATTTTAAAGAAGTACTTGATAAAGTAGTCATCGATTTAAAACATGCACATTTCTGGGATATCTCAGCCGTTTCGGCACTGGATAAAGTGGTAATAAAGTTTCGTAGAGAAGGTGCCGATGTCGAATTGATCGGTCTAAATGAAGCCAGTGCAACAATCATTGACCGTTTTGGCGTACATGATAAACCGGAAGAAATTGAAAATATTATGGGAGGTCATTAATGGAAAACAATCAACTCAAAGTCGTCGCCTGCATCGATGGCGCCACACTTACAGAAGCCGTTTGTGATTACGCCGCCTGGATTTCACAACGTGTCAACGCCCCTTTAAAACTACTGCATACCATTGACCACCACCCTGAAACAGCCGACAAAACTGACATGACCGGCAATATCGGTTTAGGCAGTCAGGAGCATTTACTGGAAGAAATAACCCATCTTGAACAGCAACACAGCAAATTAAAACTACGAAAAGGTAAAGTATTATTGCAAGCTGCCAAAGAGCGGGTGCAACAAGCCGGTGTAAACGAACCACTCTGTAATCAACGACATGGTGGACTAATAGAATCATTGATTGAACTTGAAGACCAGATTCGAGTACTAGTACTCGGTTTACGAGGACAAATTCACGACAATCAGTCAAATCAAATAGGCGCCAAACTGGAAATCATTATCCGTTCTTTACATCGCCCCATTCTGATCGTCAACGAAGCGTTTACAAC
>CAYYSO010000117.1:0-7519 GCA_964474415.1 uncultured Methylomarinum sp.
TTGGATTAGCCTTGGCGTAATCCGACATTTTCGTCACCGAAGCTTCGGATTGCTTCCATGGCGGAATGCGCTGCGCTTTTCCACCCTACGAAAATAAAAAACTGAGAGATGGAATTCGACGGTGCAAAATTTTTGGGAAGGCTTATACCCAATTATATTCGTTACCGCATACCCGGCGGCTGTTATTTTTTTACCGTCAATTTGCTGGAACGGAATAATACGCTGCTGGTTGACCACATTGATTTATTACGTGAATCGGTTCGTTTGTGCAAGCAAAAACGGCCGTTTCATATCGATGCTTGGGTGGTGTTGCCGGAGCATATGCATTGCATCTGGACGTTGCCGGCAGACGATGACGATTTCTCCAATCGCTGGAAAATGATCAAAACCCATTTATCCAAAAGTTTACCCCAGGTTGAACGGCGGTCAAAGGTTCGCATTAAACGAGGTGAGCGGGGCATATGGCAGCGCCGATTCTGGGAACATGCGATTCGTAATGACCGTGATTACGCGACACATATGGATTATTTACACTTTAATCCAGTGAAGCATGGCTGGGTGAATAAGGTGGCGGATTGGCCATATTCAAGTTTTCATCTTTTCGTCAAAAAAGGTCTTTATCCTGTTGATTGGGCAAGTTTGGTTAACGATGATGTGGAAATGGGCGAATAATTTTCACCACCGAAGCTTTGGATTGCTTTTATGGCAGAGCTTTTTCGCCCTACTTTGTTGATGATAACTTTTGAAATTATTCATTGAACACTAATGATATATTTTAGTCATAAAAAAGGTCGGCGCCACTTTTTTTGAAAATTGAAGGGGAAGGTTTATGAAACAAAATAGATTATATATTCAATGCCTTAAGGGCGCACTGGCGGTCATGTTATTATTTGGTTACAGTTGGGCGAGTTATGCGAAAGACCAAGGCTGTTGGGCTGATTTTTATGAAAATGTGCAATATAAAGGCAAACATATTCGGATTAAAGGGCCCGCTGAACGAAAAGATTTAGTCAATATACAGGGTAAGAACTGGGATTCACGTATTCAAAGCCTGGTCGTAGGTCCAAAAGCCAATGTTACGGTCTTTGAGCATAAAAATTTCAAATTAATATTAACCGAGATGGCCAATCATCCTGACCAGATGAAATCTTTAGGTATATCCAGGCAAGATATTTTGGAAGATTCGGAACTTATTTTTAAAGCAGGTTCAAAAATACATAATCTTAAAGACTTTGGTTTTAATCTTAAAATCAGGTCACTCAAAATTGGGTGTGTGAAATAAGTATTATATAAGCAGATGCTGGCGTTTCAGCCAATCCGTAAGGTGTATGGAGCTCGCGTAAGTTGGATTAGCGTACGACATTTTCGCCATTGAAGCTTCGGATGGCTTTAATGGTGGAATGTGCTGCGCTTTTCCTCTCTACTCAGCAACAAATCTCCGATTTTCTGCTTCATATCATTCAAGTCAAACAGCCCCGTCTTTTGTATAACAATATTCCCTTGTGGCGAAATTAAAAAAGTCGTTGGTGTCAGCATGACATCGCCAAAGGCTTTGCTGTGTTCAGCTTTTAAATCCAGGGCGATATCATAAGGCAGTTGTTTAGCTTTGCTCATGGCTACGACGTGGCTGGGCGGGTCGTAATACATGGCGACGGCAATAATTTCCAGTCCGTGGGGGTGATATTGCTGATAGAGTTCTTTCAGGTGTGGAATTTCCTTGATGCAGCCAGGACAGTCGCTGGCCCAGAAAGTGACAATAACGGGGTGACCTTGCAGATTGCTCAAGGATATATCTTTATTGGTGATGGTTTTGAAAGTAACATCAGGTGCCGGTCGAATGCTTCCGGTTCGCCACAGCCAGAGGATAACAGTGGTAAAAGCAATAATAATTAAGGAGGCCAGTATATTTTTAGCTTTCATCTTTTAGACCTTTATTGCTGACAGGCGCTTTGTAACTGTCGCACAGGGCTCGATATAAAGGGACTGGATTAATGAGTTTGGAAGTGCTGGTAGCAAAAAAAGCGGCTGCCATTAATGGAATCAGTATTTCATTACTGTTGGTCATTTCCATAACGATGACAAATGAAGTCAGCGGCGATTGCAGCATACCGGAAAAATAGGCGGACATGGACAGCAGGATCATGGCAGATACCGGGGCAATAGGAAACCAGTTGGCCAGATTTACGCCAATACCTGCACCGGTGGCAATGGACGGAACAAATATCCCGCTGGGAATACCGCTGAAAAATGTGGCACAGGTAGCGAGCATTTTATAGACGGGAAACAATGGGTCCATGTTGCCCTGATCGGCCAATATTGCTTTAGCCTGCTGATAACCTGTGCCGAAGCTATCGCCGTGTGAATAAAATCCAAGTATGGCAATGATGCCACCGGAGACAAAGGCGATGGTAACAATGGAGAACCCCATTCGTTTTATCAATTTACTGCCGCTGATAATAATTTTACTGAACAGGCCGCCCATAACACCACCGGCAATACCGCATAAAGGTATGGCTAGCCAGCTTTGTCCCCAAGGCATTACTAAGAATTTGTCACTAAAAAAGATATAGCTGTTGAGGATGGCATAAGCGGTAACGCCGGAAAAGACGATGGCGGTTAATACCAGACTGCTGACTTTTTCTTCCAGGGCGCGTCCCATTTCTTCTATGGCAAAGATGATACCGGCCAGTGGCGCGCTAAACATGGCGGCAAAACCGGCGGCGCTGCCGGCCAGAATAAGCCCTTTTTCCATATAATGTGGTGGAAATTTTACCGCTTTACCCAAGGAAGCCATAAATGATGCGCCGACATGCGTGGCCGGCCCGCCAAATCCGACTGATGCGCCTGACAATAATCCCATAATGGGTAACAGCATTTTGCCGATGGCGATTTTCAATGATAGTAGTTTGCTGCGCTGTTCCAGGTTTCCGGTGATTTCCAGAGCAGTTTTAACCTGGGGTATACCGCTACGTTCGGAGCCTGGAAAAAAACGGAAAGTCAGCCAGGCGGTTATGCTTAGTCCCAGCGGGGCAACGACAAAGTTGAACCAGAAGTACTGCTGTGACAGATTGCGATAGGTTTCTCCGGCCCATTCGCTGAGAATAGTCATGGTGACGATTAAAAGACCGACAAAGATGGCGCCAAACCAGAAAACCAGGCGTTGTTTCCAGGCAGTGACAGAAAACAGGGAAAGGGAGTGTTCACTCATGGGTAATTTATAGGATGAGAAATATCAAATTTGTTAAATTTAACGATCAGGAGACCGGGGCTTCTTTTAAAAAGGACTTTCATGGTAAACCCCGTGAAGCTGGATTAATTCATCCAACGGGTAAATGATAAGGCTATGAGTTAAATATAGCATTCAATGATTTATTTTGGTTAGTAGCGATCAGCTGAGGTTTTTAGGTTAAAATAAGCGGCTTATCTAAAAATTTTCAATTATACACACATGAAGAAGATACTGATTACCGACAAACTGGCTGATGACGGCATTAATTTTTTGAATGATCAGGAAGGCATTCAAATCCATATTCAAACGGGCATAAGTGAAGATGAACTGTGTGAAATTATTCCGGATTATGATGCCTTGTTGATTCGCAGTGGAACCACGGTGACTGAAAAGGTTTTAAAAGCGGGTAAAAACCTTAAGGTTGTGGGACGTGCCGGAATCGGTGTGGATAATGTCGATGTATCGGCGGCAACCGAACAAGGGGTGATTGTGATGAATACCCCGGATGCCAATGCTACGACGACGGCAGAACTGGCCATTGCGCATATGTTTTCATTAAGTCGTAATTTGCCGGAAGCCAATCAGTCTGTCAGAGAAGGTAAATGGGAACGCTCCAGGTTAACGGGGGCAGAAATTTCACACAAAACACTGGCCATTCTGGGTTTTGGTACCATTGGACGCATTGTTGCTCAACGCGGTAACGGCCTGAAAATGCGTGTGATTGCCTATGATCCTTTCGTGACCCCTGAGGTATTTGCTGAATACGGCGCTGAACCTGTCAGTCTGGAGGAATTGGTTAAACAGGCCGATTATTTAACGTTGCATTGCCCAATGATTGAAAAAACCCGTGGCATCATTGGCGCTGAGCAATTGGCAATGATGAAAAAATCAGCCATGCTGATTAATTGCGCCCGTGGTGGACTGGTTGATGAGCAAGCTTTGTTCAATGCCTTGCAAAATGGTGATATTGCTGCGGCAGCGTTAGATGTGTATGAGCAGGAACCGCCAAAAGAATCGCCTTTACTGACATTGGAAAATATAGCGTTTACGCCACATTTGGGCGCTTCTACCAAAGAAGCCCAGGTTGCAGTGAGTGTTGAAATAGCCAGGCAGGCGGCAACTTATTTAAAAACCGGCGAGGCGGTGAATGCGTTGAATTTGCCAAGACAATCAGCGGAGGAATTGAAAAAGTCCCGTCAATTTCTGATGCTGGCCAATATTTTGGGCAAAATGATGGCAGGTTTGGTTGACTCACCTATTAAGAAGCTGGAGGTGGGAACTTTTGGCAGGGCGGCAGAGGTGGAAATTCGGCCCGTTTCTGTAGAGGCTTTGGTGGGTATTCTGGCTGATCAGTTTTCCACGCCAGTCAATAGCGTTAATGTGGAAAATATTGCCAAACGCCAGGGAATAACCCTGATTGAAACTAAATCCGAGGAAGCTCAGGATTATATGTCGTTAATCAAGGTGATTGCTTATTGTGATGATCGGGAAGTCGCTCTGGAAGGCACATTGTTAGGCGGTTGCCATCCACGCCTGGTCAGAATTGATCAGATTGAAATAGAGGTGGTGCCGGAAGGTACCTTGTTGATTACCCGGCACGATGATAAGCCGGGTGTGATTTCTGCGATCAGTTCGGTACTGGGTGAGTCCAATATTAATATTTCCAGAATGCAGGTGGGTATGGCTGATTCCAGACAACAGGCCATGGCGGTGATCAGTATTTCTGATCCGCTTGATGAGAAACTTGTGCAATCGGTTTGCGATATTCCGGCAGTGCAGTCGGTTAAACAAATACGGTTATGAGTTTTGATGTCATTTGCTTTGATTGCGACAGCACCTTAAGTCGGGTTGAAGGGATTGATGAATTAGCACGACGGGCAGGCATGTTCGACCAGGTTGCAAAGCTGACTAATCTTGCCATGAATGGTGATCTGGCGCTGGAAGATGTGTATGAAAACCGTTTGGATCTGATCAAGCCGGATAGGGCTGCTATTGACTGGCTGGCGCGACTTTATATAGATGAAGTTGTGCCGGGTGCGCGCGATACTATTAGTGAACTGAAGAAACAACAAAAACAAGTGCATATTATCAGCGGCGGCTTGCGGCAAGCCATTTTACCACTGGCTGAATATCTGGGCGTACCTGAACAACAGGTTCATGCAGTGGATATACAGTTTGATGAGCAGGGCTATTATCTGGGGTTCGCCAGGGAATCACCCCTGGCAAGTAGTGGCGGTAAAGCGGTTTGTTGTCAACAGATTATGAAGGGTAATATTTTTTTGGCGATGGTCGGAGATGGTAAAACAGATCTGGAAGCACAGCAGGCCGGTGCTACAGTAATCGGATTTGGTGGTGTTGTAGCCAGAGATGCAGTTAAGGAGCAAGCTGATTATTTTGTCAACGAACCTTCTATGTTGGCAGTGCTAAATATACTTTTAGGTACAGATTAAGGTTGAAAAAATAAGGAAAGGAAAAAATAAATGGCAAAATTTTTAAATACAAGTGCAACCAGTTATTTTTTAGAAGAACTTATAAAAACTGCAAGAGATAGACTTATTTTGATAAGCCCATTTCTAAAATTGAATGACCGAATCAAAGAGCTGTTAGAAGATAAAAATCGTTTAAAAATAGATGTCAGAATTATTTATGGGAAGAATGAACTTCAAAATGATGAGATTACTTGGTTAAGTGAGCTGAGTTATATTAGAACTAGCTTTTGTAAAAATCTTCATGCTAAATGTTATTTAAATGAAAATTTTTGTATTATTTCCAGTTTAAATTTATATGAGTTTAGTCAAATCAATAACAATGAAATGGGAGTTGCAGTTTCACGGAAAGATGATGCAGCTCTATACAAAGATACTTATGATGAAGCTCAAAGAATTATACGGATCAGTGATGAGGTTAGAATCTCTTTGGAAAAAATAAATTCTGAAAAGGATGAACCTGGAATCAAGGCTGAAAATAATTTAGCAGAGAATAATAACCAAAGGAAAAAACTTACTACGTCTAAGTTAGCTAAAAAAGTTGGAAAGTCAACTGATCAATTTATTGAAGAATTAATAAAGAATGGGTACCTAGTGGTTGTTAATGGAAAAAATGAATTAACTGAAAAAGGTAAGCAAGCAGGTGGTGAAAACAGAAAAGGGAAATTTGGAGCTTATTTTTTATGGAATAGTAATTTAAGTATTTAACTAAAATAATTTGTGCATAGTTATAAGCAAAATTCGATATGCTTTCATCACAATGTTAAAATCAAAAGATTGTGGGTTGGGCAAAGCGTAGCGTGTCCAACATTATTTTTTAATCCGAAAATCCTAAAGTTACCTTTTTGGGTAATAACAGTTTTTTAAAGAACGAGTTAGAGAAACATAATGGCAGGACATAGTAAGTGGGCTAATATAAAACACCGGAAAGGCGCTCAGGATGCCAAGCGCGGCAAAATTTTTACCAAACTGATTCGTGAAATTAGCGTTGCAGCAAAATCCGGGGGTGGTGATCCTGCTAATAATCCGGGTTTGCGCTCGGCGATAGATAAGGCGCTTGGCGCCAATATGAAAAGAGACACCATCGATAATACCATTAAAAAAGCGACGGGCGCGATGGATGGGGTCAACTATGAAGAAGTTCGTTACGAAGGTTATGGTCCCGGAGGTACAGCGGTGATGGTCAATTGCCTGACTGACAATCGTAACCGTACGGTCGCAGAGGTTCGTCACGCATTTACCAAAGCTGGCGGCAATCTGGGAACCGATGGTTCAGTCTCTTATATGTTCAGTAAAGTGGGTATTATCAGTTATCCAGATTCAGTGGATGAAGATGCGGTCATGGAAGCTGCCATGGATGCGGGTGCCGAAGATATTATCAGCAATGATGATGGTTCTGTCGATGTGATAACAACGCCAGAGGATTATTTGACTGTGAAGGAAGCGATGATTGCAGCCGGGTTTGAACCGGAAAATTCAGAAGTGACTATGCAGGCCGATAATCAAACGGAACTGGATGCCAGTACCGCAGAAAAAATGCTGCGTCTGATTGATCGACTGGAGGATCTGGATGATGTTCAGGACGTTTATTCAAATGCTGAGATCAGTACTGAAATTATGAATGCTCTGGCTGATTCCTAAAGTCAGTAGAAAACTATCATCATAACGCCATAATAAATAAATTGACCACAATTCTAGGTATAGATCCGGGCTCCAGAATCACCGGTTATGGTGTTATCGAATCAAGGCCGCAAGGAAGCCGGTATATTGCCAGCGGTAGTATTCGGATTAAAGCGGACTCTTT
>CAYYSO010000118.1:0-7451 GCA_964474415.1 uncultured Methylomarinum sp.
TTATAGATCATACTGTCATGGAATATATGCATGATTTTATGCTTGATTATGAAGCTCGTGGCGGTCAAACTGAACAAGTCGGAGATGCCATTCATACCTTTTCCAATCACGATTTAGCGGCTCGTTTGATGACGGTTGATGACCGGAAAAAGTAGATTGTTTGTAGATTCATATAAATGACGGGGCGCACTAATTGATACGCTTCGCCTCGTTTAGTACATCCTGCAAAACATCTGTAGGTCTTTATTTATTCAGGAGCAATTATGATTCTAATATTCGCTTATGCGGCGGTGTTGTTCAGCTTTTTATCTGGTTTTCTGGCTTTGTTGATGCGACATCGCAGCCAAGTCATACAACTATCACATACTATTCTTGCCAGACGACCAAACTGGCAACAACGACTAGATAGTTGGCTGAAAGAGTCATGTTATCCTCACCATCTGCAACAAGCGACTTTTGCTTTATTGGGCATAGCCGGAGTTTTTGCTATCCTGGCGGGAATAACCGTTATCCTGAGGCAAACTGTTATTACTGATCAGCTCAGTCTTGGGCTACCCTGGCTACCCTGGCATGTACGTTTTGACAGTTTATCCGGTTTTTTTTATCTCATAATTGGCATAGCTATTTTTGCGGTCAGTTTTTATGCCCCGGGATATGTCAAACATAATGATGAAGAACAACATCCCTTTGCCGTTCTAGGCTTATTCAGCGGACTTTTTATTGCTGGTATGTTTATGGTATTGCTGGCTGATGATGCTTTCTTTTTTATGATCGCCTGGGAATTGATGTCAGTCGCCAGTTATTTTCTGGTCGCCTTTCAGCACGAACATTCCGCTAACCGCCGTGCCGCTTTTTTGTATTTGATTATGGCCGAGGTAGGCGCAATAGCCATTATTCTGGCCTTTGGGGTAATAGCCAGTTTTAGCGACGGGTTTACCTTCGATGCCCTGCGTCAGGCGTCATTATCTAATACTTGGGCCAGTATTGCCTTTGTTCTGGCGCTATTAGGTTTCGGTATGAAAGCCGGCTTGGTACCGATACATGTCTGGCTGCCGGAAGCCCATCCGGTTGCACCTTCGCACATCTCGGCATTAATGAGCGGAGTGATGTTAAAAGTGGCCTTATATGGTTTGATTCGATTCAGTTTTGATTTAATCGGAGATATTCAATGGGAGTGGGGTGTATTGCTAATGTTCATAGGCAGTATTTCGACTTTGGGCGGAATTTTATACGCCATGATGCAACCAAATTTAAAGCGCCTTTTGGCCTATAGTTCAGTGGAAAATATCGGTATTATTTTTATGGTGCTGGGCTTATCAATGATTTTTTATGCTGAAGGGCATACTTCCATAGCTGCTCTGGGGTTTATTGCTGCGCTGTTTCATGCGTTTAATCATGCCCTGTTTAAAAACCTGCTGTTTCTGGGGGCTGGCGTTATTCAACACCAGGTTCATAGCCTGAATATAGACGACATGGGGGGGTTGATTAAGCGTATGCCGCATACCAGTAAATTATTCTTGGTGGCTTGCATGAGTATTTCCTCACTCCCGTTATTCAATGGGTTTGTTTCTGAATGGTTGGCGTTTCAGACGGCTTTGCAAGTTCATGTTTTAGAGAATGGCGTGTTACGCAGCCTGATTCCGGTTGCAGCAGCGGCATTGGCTTTGACAGCCGCTCTGGCCGCTGCCTGTTTTGTGAAAGTATACGGTATGATTTTTCTGGGATTGCCACGTTCACGACATAGCGCTAAAGCGATTGAAACTGAAGATAAAGGGATGTTGGTCAGTTTGAGCTTATTGGCTGGTTTATGCTTCTTGTTTGGTATTTTTCCCGGGGTAATCATTTATTTGCTCGATAATGTTTCCATGCAGTTTTTACAACAAGGTTTGCCCAATCCAGGCGCTGCCGGCTGGCTATGGCTAGCTCCGGTATCCATGGAGCAGGCATCTTATTCCGCACCGCTTGTGTTGGTGGCCGTGCTGATTGCAGGAACCATCAGTTTTAAATATTTGCGTCGTGATCCTGCAATGTCAGCGCGTGAATCAGAAACCTGGGATTGCGGTTTTGGTGGATTGACAGCGCATATGCAGTACAGTTGTACAGCTTTTACCATGCCTTTCCGACGAATCTTTGCCAAAGCCTGGTTACTGGACGAAAAAATCGACCGCCAAACTGGTGCCATGCCGTTACAGGTGACGGATATTCATTATCAATTACATGTCGAGGATCACAGCTGGCCCGCTATTTATCATCCCGTTGAAAAGAGCGTGAGTCGAATTGCCCGGCTGGTTGGTCGTATTCAGACCGGTAATATCCGGGTTTATCTAGGCTATTCGTTTGCCACAATCATATTTTTACTTTGGATGGTCAGCTAATGAATGTGTTACTCGCTATTATTCAAATTTTTCTTTACCTTGCGCTGGCGCCACTGCTGGCCGGCTGGATAAAACGCTGTAAATGTTTTCTGCAAAATCGCAAATCGCCATCGCTGTTGCAGCCTTATCGGGATTTATGGAAATTAACCCATAAACAACCGGCGGTCTCTAAACAGGCTTCCTGGTTGTTTATTCTGACGCCTTATGTGGTCTTCTCCGCTACTGTATTGGCCACAGCTGTTGTGCCGCTCATATCGGTTAATTTGCCTACAGCTGCTGCGGCTGATGTTATTGTCCTGGTGGGGTTCTTTGCTATTGCCCGTTTTTTTCAGGCATTGGCTGGTCTGGATATCGGTACAGCATTTGGTGGTATGGGTTCTTCAAGGGAAATGACCATTTCCTCATTGGCAGAACCTGCCATGCTGATGGCAGTCTTTACTTTGACGATGACAGCTTCCAGCACCAATCTGGCATTCGGTATTACCCATGTATTGGAGGAAGAGCTGGTCTTAAGGCCTTCGTTTATCTTTGCTTTCTTTGCACTTATTCTGGTGGCTATTGCTGAAACCGGACGAATTCCAGTAGACAATCCGGCAACCCACCTGGAACTGACTATGATCCACGAAGCCATGATTCTGGAATACAGCGGTCGTCACCTGGCGCTAATTGAATGGGCCAGTCAGCTTAAACTGATGCTTTATGGGGTGTTGATTGCCAATATTTTCTTTCCCTGGGGGATTGCGGAAACATTAACGCTATCGGCGCTGGGTAATGGCTTGTTGTCTATTATCGGTAAACTGGCAATATTGGCGGTGTTATTGGCGCTATCGGAAACACTATTTGCCAAAATGCGATTATTCAGAGTACAGGAATATCTCAGCTTTGCTTATCTGTTGGGATTATTGGGCATGTTAAGTCATATTATTCTGGAGGCTACCCGCTAATGGCTATTGAACAACTGGATCTTTATACTCAAATTATTTTATCGTTAGCGGCTCTGGTAATGCTCACGTCATTTATTATGCTGGGACAGGGACGGCTGTTACGACTGGTATTTGTCTTTGCATTGCAAGGCTTGCTTTTAGTATTGGCAACGGCTGTAGCCGCTTATAGTCTGGATAATCACCATTTATATATTTCCGCTGCTATCACTTTGGTTTTAAAAGTGTTGTTCATTCCCTGGATGATCAGACGACACATATTAAAACTCGACCTTCATCGGGATGTGGAAGTGCTCAATAATAAAACCACCGTTATGTTGGGTGGCGCCAGTCTGGTAGTGTTCAGTTATTATGTGCTGCTTCCGGTTATGCAGAATTCCGATCTGGTATTACTCAATGCTTTGGCTTTGAGTTTGGCTGTGGTGTTGTTAGGCATGTTGTTGATGATTTCCCATCATCAGGCTATCGCCCATGTTGTGGGCTTTATGTCTATTGAAAACGGCTTGTTTTTTGCCGCCATTGTCTCTACCAACGGTATGCCGCTGGTAGTGGAATTAGGCGTCGCCTTTGATGTTTTGGTTGCCGCCGTTCTGTTCGGTATCTTCTTTTTACATATTAGTCGCAGCATTGAGTCTCTGGATGTTGATCAGTTGAATCGTTTAAATGAGGTGGATCAATGATTCCTGCCTATCTATTATTATTTATTCCTTTTGCAGGCATTTTGTACTTTGCATTATGCGGGCATAAGGAAGAAGTCGGCCGGCATAATGTCTGGTTTAACGCCATTGCCTTGTTGCTGTCGTTATGGCTGGCGATTGATGTTTTTAATTCCGGTACTATTTTATCGTCCAACCAGTATTTTATTATTGATTCCTTCAATGTTTATCTGATTGTATTGACCGCCTTTGTCGGGTTAACGACCGCTATTTTTTCTGATCCTTATATGGCACATGAGAAAGAACTGGGGAAATTGAACAATAAACGCTTAAAGCTTTACTATTCCATGTATCAGGGCTTTATGTTCGCCATGTACCTGGTATTGACAACCAACAACATGGGGATTATGTGGGTTGCCATGGAAGCCGCTACGCTGGCAACGGTGTTACTGGTTAGTCTTTACCGGACGCCGGAATCTATCGAAGCCGCCTGGAAATATTTCATCCTCTGTGGCGTGGGTATTGCCCAGGCTCTTTTTGGGACAATATTGTTATATTATGCCGCTATCCAGATTAGTGATAGTGAAAATGCCTTAATGTGGTCGGTTTTATATGACAATGCCTCATTGTTAAATGATGATATTTTGGAAATTGCCTTTGTCTTTATGCTGGTCGGTTATGGCACTAAAATTGGTCTGGCACCACTCCATAACTGGCTGCCGGATGCGCATTCAGAAGGCCCGACTCCGATGTCGGCGGTATTATCCGGTTTGTTGTTGAATGATGCGCTCTATGCCGTGGTCAGAAACAAAATGCTGGTTGATGGCGCGACTGACAGCCATATTGCCGGTTATCTCATGATGGGCTTCGGATTGTTGTCATTTCTAGTGGCCGCTTTCTTTTTGCACCGCCAGAAAGATATCAAACGTTTATTCAGTTATTCTTCGATTGAACATATGGGAATGATGACCTTTGCTTTTGGTATTGGTACGCCTTTTGCCACTTTTGCCGCGCTGTTGCATATGACCGTTCATTCATTAACCAAATCGGCGATTTTCGTTACTGTAGGACATGCCGCACAAATTGCCGGCACTCAAAAAATCGAGCAAATACGCGGTTTGATTAAAACCCAACCGCAAGTTGGCTGGGGATTGTTAATCGGTACTCTGGCTATTGCCGGATTTCCGCCATTTGGGGTTTTCACCAGTGAATTTCTGGTATTGCTGGCGACTATGCACAGCTACCCCTGGTTAACGCCTTTGTTATTGTTAGGTATCGGTATTGCCTGTGCCGGATTGTTTCGCAATATCCAGCCTATGGTTTATGGTGAACGACCTGAAGGGCAAAAGGCTGTCAAAGCCAATCTGTGGCCGGTGATGTTTCACCTGGTTTTGGTTCTTTGGCTGGGTCTGGCCATTCCAGACTCTTTGGCTAACTGGTTTACCCAGGCCACTATTTTAATTTCAGGGAGTGCGCCGTTATGAATGAACTCAAGTCCAATTGGCTCGAAACGTTGCAAACACAACTGGCAACAGCTGAAATCAAAGTAGATATCACCGTTGCCACCATCCCTCAATGGCAACTGTCCGCCAAGGATTGGCGTCATTTTGCTGAATTAGCCTGTCAGCAACAAATGCGATGGGCGGCAGGCTGGGCCGAGCAATCTCAGGATTTGTATATTATCAACGCCTGCTTTGAAAAACAGGGTGGATATTTATGGTGTCGTACTGTTGTTGACAGTAAGCATGCCGAGTTACCCTCTCAGGCTTGTGTTTATCCTGCAGCCAGCCGTAGTGAACGCTATACGCAGGATATGTTCGGAATTCATTTTACCCAACACCCGGATAATCGTCCCTGGATTCGACACCAGGCCTGGAACAAGCATCAGCATCCATTGCGGAAAGATTTTCCGCTACAGGGACAACCTGAAAAGGTGACCCCGGCAGATACTGGTTATCAATTCCTGAAAGCCCGCGGCAGCGGGGTTTATGAGATTCCAGTGGGTCCGGTTCATGCCGGTATCATTGAACCCGGGCATTTTCGTTTTCAGGCGGTTGGTGAAACAGTTTTGAATCTGGAAGAACGCCTGGGGTATGTACATAAAGGTATTGAAAAGATTGCCGAAGGTCGCAGTCCTGATGAGCTGGTTAAACTGGCCGGACGAATTTCCGGTGATAGTACTGTTGCCCACAGTTGGGCCGCATGTCGCGCTATGGAGCAGGCAGCAGAGATAACTATTCCTCCTCGTGCCGCTTATATTCGCGGTATTCTCTGTGAGCGTGAACGAATTGCCAATCATCTTGGCGACATTGGCGCCATCTGTAACGATGTGGGGTTCGCTTTTGCACAAATGCAATTCAGTCGTTTGCGTGAACAATGGCTACGTTGTCAATATGAAATTTTTGGACACCGGTTATTGATGGATTGTGTTGTTCCCGGCGGAGTCAAAACGGATCTTTTCGCAGAACAATGCGCCGTTATGTTACAGGAGTTAAGCTCGTTACGTACTGAACTGGATGAAATCATTCCGGCTGTAGACTTGAATTCGTCGCTGGAGGATCGTTTATTGACCGCCGGTTATTTATCTGAAGAAACCGCCGCTGTTTTTGGTACGGTGGGTTATGTAGGACGGGCCAGTGGGCAGGATTTTGATGTGCGCCGTGATGCGGCTTATGCGCCGTATGATCAACTGAAATTTAAAGTGGCCCTGGAAAATCAAGGCGATGTTGCATCAAGAGTGTGGATACGGGTTAAAGAGGTATTTGTATCCTTAAAACTACTATCGCAAATGCTTAAACAATTGCCTGGAGGCGACATAAACACTCCCTGGAAAAAACCTGAGAGAAATAAGGAAGGATTGGCAATGATTGAAGGCTGGCGCGGCGAGATAATCAGCTATGTCCGTTTTGCAGATGATAATACTATCAGTCGTTTTTATGCCAGAGACCCTAGCGCTGTTAACTGGCCGGCGTTAGAAAAAATTGTATTGAACAATATCGTACCGGATTTTCCGGTCTGTAATAAATCCGTTAACGGTTCTTATTCAGGACATGATCTATAGAGGAACGCAATGTTAAGACTTTTTGTCAAAACTTTTAAAACCGGAGTTGTTACCGATCGCTTTAAACGTCCAACTCAATCTGAACTGGACAAAATCGGGATTGAAGTGAAACGGCATGTCGATAAATATTTTTCCGGCAGTCTGGCTATTCGTGCTGTCGATGCAGGTTCCTGTAATGGCTGTGAACTGGAAATTCATGCATTGAATAATCCGCTTTATGATGTAGAACGTTTTGGGGTTCATTTTGCCGCTTCACCGCGTCATGCCGATGCCTTACTGGTTACCGGTCCGGTATCGCGGCATATGCAAACCGCATTGTTACGTACTTATGATGCAACGCCGAATCCTAAATGGGTGATTGCTTGTGGCGATTGTGCTGTTTGCGGCGGTGAATTTGGGGTATCGTATGCCAGTTGCG
>CAYYSO010000119.1:0-7295 GCA_964474415.1 uncultured Methylomarinum sp.
TAAACTCTACCCTGGAACTCCGGTTTCAAACTTCAACCCGACAGCCTCCTAGATGGTTCGCACAATATCCTTTGTAAAGAGTACAAACCGAGGAGAAACTCAAACGAATGAAATGGGCGGTTGAAATTCAAAAAACTGGACTGGAGCATCGAAATCTAGTCGATTTACTTTATGGTTTAGGTTTTCAACTTGTCGATGGTATGGATTTTGAGGCCATGTACTCGCGCTATTTCGATGATTTAGAATCTGCGGCTGAAGTTTGGGTTGAAGCCAAAAAGGTTCGTAACGCGTTTACTGGCCCGGCATCTATAGATCCTGAATTTGTTTTAGGTTCCGTCATTGACTATTCAACTAACGAACGAAAACGCCATGCTTTTTTAGAGGTCGAGCCTATTCACTTTAAGATGACCATTGGGTCGGCTACTTTAACGGTATCACCACCATCTAACTTATCCCCAGAAGAACTAAAGGAGTGGGAAGATAATCGGGCCGAACAGGAATACCAATTGAAACTTGAAGGTCAAAGGGGAAAATTAGAACCAGTATTTCTAGAACCGAGAGCGTCGAAAGTCTTGGAACTTCTTTCTACAGCAAAGCAGACTGGAGAAACACTGTACAAAATTTATGAACTCATGGAGTTTCACCCTTCCAATAGAACACATTTCCATCGTAAATTTAATATTTCTAAAAATGAATTTACCCGGTTTAGCGATGCTGTTCATAACCCTGTAGTTTCCGGAGATTTGGCACGCCATGCCTATGAAGATAAGCCTAAGTCGGATAATCCTATGACAATTAAAGAAGCAAAAATTTTCATACAGTTATTGGCTGATAAATGGTTGACTTCTTTTAGAGATATGAGCAATAAGGCATCATAAGCCTTTGAAGCCGTTTATTATTACAGCGCCACACGGAAAAGGGTCAGCTCGTAGGTTGCAGTGACGGCAGGAACTGCAACACTCAAGCTGTTGATTTTGCAGTTTGCTCTTCATTGCAACTTACTGTGCTAATCCCTCCATCGATCGAAAACACAGTAAACCACCTTGTTGAAAATCTTCTTCAAGGGAGTTATTGAATTATCATAAACGACAGAAAAACATTGTTTTTAGCCTGGAAATGCTTAACTTAATGGCAGTGGCGCGGGTGCGTGGGAACCGAAAAAAAGTATATTTTGCACTGGTATTTTTATTCTTCCAGTTTACTAATTCGGTTTTGTAATTCTTTAAACTTTTTGATTAATTCCGGTAATTTGCTTAATGCGGCCAGTTCTTTCCAGGCTACTTTTCTATCCTTCGCCGGGCTGCCCCATACTTGGGTGAACTCTTTAACATCGTTGGAAACGCCGGAGCGAGCCATGACAACTGCCTGGCGTCCGATTTTTACATGATCGGCAATGCCGGAACTGCCTGCCAGAACAGCGCCGTCTTCTATGGTACAGGAGCCGGAAATCCCCGATTGCCCGCAGATGATGACGCTTCGGCCCACTTTATTATTATGTCCCAGTTGCACCAGGTTATCGATTTTGCTGCCGGCGCCGATAGTGGTTGAGCCTAATGCCCCCCTGTCAATGCAGGTATTGGCGCCAATTTCGACATGGTCGGCAATGACAACATTACCAACATGCGGGACTTTGATATGTTGGTTATTGCGAAATTTGTAACCAAAGCCATCGGCAGCGATGATGGCGCCGGAATGAATAATGACGTGGTTACCGATGACGGTATTATCGTAAATCACTACATTAGGGTAGATTTTGCAGTTTTTGCCAATGGATACATTGTTGCCGATGTGTACGCTGGCATGAATTTCACTGTTATCAGCGATTTTACAATGCTGACCGATAGTTGAAAATGGACCGATATTGATATGACCGCCTAGTGTCGCGTTATCTGCGATGACGGCTTGAGGGGAAATCTGTTTTTCCATTTCAGCTACAGGGTGAAGAGCGCTGACAGCTTTAAGGAAGCTGATTTCAGGGTCTTCACATGACAGTAAGATCATGCCTTTCGGGGGTTCATCGACAACAAACTTGCTGGAAATAAAGCAGGCTGAAGCTTTGCAATCCTTTAGGTATTTTTTATATTTGCTGTCACTCAGCACAGTGACCTGACCGGCTTCGGCAGACATGATGTCGGCTGCTGAGTTAACAATTAATGAAGTATTGTCACTTTGTGGCTTGGCATCACATTGTTTCGCAAGTTCCTGAATGGTAATCGTCATGTTATTTCCAGATTCCAATAATGTTAGTGAAGTCATCGGTCCATGGCTTCATGTCAAAATAAAGAGGTAATTTTTGCCAGTTACCCAGTCGGCTTTGTTGTAACGGTGCCAGCAGTTCCGGTCTTCTGGCCAGAACAACCCAGTCAGTTGCCACTACCAGCGGGATTTTCTGTTTGGGTTTAAATTCCTGTATTAACGCGGCCAGTTTTAAGTGGGTCGCATGATCGGCCAGGACTTTTTTCAATGCCAGATGGCGATTGGTAATATGGAAGGCCAGTATGCCGTTATTCTTAAGTTTAGCAAAATATAATTGTATGGCTTCCCGGGTTAAAAGGTGCGTAGGTACAGAATCAGAGCTAAAGGCATCCAGAATTAATAAATCAAACTTCTGATCGGCTTCTTTATCCAGGGATAAGCGGGCATCTCCCACTATAATCTCGGCATCAGGGGCGCAACGACTTAGATAGCTAAAGTACTTGGGAGCTTGCGCAATTTTGACCACCAGAGGGTCAATTTCATAAAAACTCCAATGTTGTTGTGGTTTAGCATAACAGGCCAGCGCTCCTGCCCCGAGTCCGACCGAGCCTATTTTCCAGTGCGTATCTTGTTTGTCAAAGACCTTGAACAGTTGTCCCATGGGGCCAGGACGACTGTAATAAGTCAATGGTGTGATTATATGCTCAGGCTCCAAGCGTTGTGCACCGTGTTTAGTGGTGCCGTGAAAGAGTTCATGATATTTTTCCGGGCGGTTGTTCTCATTAATCAATACACTTTCTCTGACGGAGAATACGCCGAAGAAGCTGCGTTTCTGATATAAGGTATTGGATAACAGGCTGTGCAGACCGCCGGTGAAAAACAGGATAATGCCGGTTAGCAGGGCAAGGCTGACTGGTTGCGAACGGAATGTATAGGTTAAACCAGCCAATAGAATGAGTCCTACACCGATGGTGTCAAGATATTCGGCCATGTTGTCGGTTAGCGCATAAATAACGATACCTGAGATCAATAAAATGGCTGGGAATACAGTCTGCAAGGCCCACTTTTGCTTGAAAACACCAGGCCTTAATAATAAGGCTGCGACAATCATTAGTGGATATTCGTAAACCGCATTAAATATAAACGGCGCGACAAACGTGTTGAACATGCCGCCGAGCATACCGGCAAAAGACATGATCAGATAAAAATCAGTCAGGTGATGAGTATGGGGACGGCTTTTTGCCAGTTCGCCATGGCATACCATGATGGCCAGAAAAAATGCCAGCAAATGTAAGATCAGATCCAGCCAGTAAGGTAGCACCGCCGGATTAATAAAGGAGTAGGCGATAAATGGCAGCAGGATGACAGGTTGTAAAGACACCATAAGCGGGTGAATCTTACCGGCCCATTTGGAAAACACTACTACAAAAGACAACAGGTATAGCGTCAGAGGAATAATCCACAATAGTGGTACCGAGGCAATATCAGTGCTAATAAAATTGGTCAGACCCAGTAATAAACTGGAAGGTACAAAAGCCAGTACCAACCAGTGCAGTTTGGTTGACAGGCCCAGAGGAGAGGCATCACTGATTAAGTCATCATTATTGTTTTGTATAGCTTGTTGGTGACTGCGCCACAACGTCAAACCGCAGACTGCAATCAATAGGGCTAATAAGCCGTAACCGATACTCCAGAACATTCTCTGGTCTGCCAGGCCGATATTAGGTTCCAGCAAAAAGGGGTAACTCAGCAGAGCCAACAGACTACCGGTATTGCTGGCGGCATAAAGATAATAAGGATCATGACTGGTGTGATGACCAATACTGGCGAACCATTTTTGTAGTAGCGTTGACGTGGTAGAAACTACAAAAAAAGGCAATCCGATAGATATAAACAGTATCCAGATTAGCCACAGGGTTGGGTTACTGTCTGTGGGTGGTGTAGTGCCTTCCGGTAGCGCTAATGGTAAGGCGATAAAACTAACCAGTAATACTACGGCATGAATCTGAATTTGGCGTTGTTTGTTCTGTTTTCGGGTTAGAAAATGAGCATACAGATAACCGAAGAACAACACTATTTGATAAAATACCATACAGGTATTCCAGACTGCCGGCGTACCACCCAGTAGAGGCAGTAATATTTTGCCGAACATAGGTTGGACGACAAACATCAGGGAGGCGCTGATAAAAAGTGTACCGGCAAATAAATAAATCAGTGAAAGACTCCGGTCCGGTTGTTGTGCTGGGGTTGTATTCATTATTGTTATGGATGCACTTAAGTTTTTGTCAGCCGCTTATGATAATGCATTTAATGCGTGTTGTGACAATCAACTATGAGACAAGCATAAAAAAAGGCGGGGTTCCCGCCTTGGAATAGACTTCCGTGTTTAGGAGCGAGGGGATAATCTTGATTATTCTGGAAATGGCCACCACCAAAGACTAAATGAGCGTTCTTGTTGCTGTTGTTGTATTTTTTTGTTGTTAATGCCGGTAAATTCGCGGGTTTTATTATCGATACCTTCTATAGCTTGACGATGTAGGTTATCAATTTTGGCCTTGGCCTTATCAATATTCCTGTCAATAACGGTGTCAACAGAATACTGACGGTAATGATCGTGCTGATTTTTATATTTCTGATACCGACGTTCATCGTAGCGATCCATGCCGTAACGTTCGGCTTCATATTGGCGTCGATAACGATCTTTGTCGCTATCATCAAAACGATGATATTTAGAATAATCATGGTCGCCATGGCGATTATGATCATCATGGTGTTTATGTTTTTTTAGCTCATGACGTTTTTCAGTACGTTCCCGTCCGCGTCTGCTGAATTCATCAGCTTGTTTGTTACTGTTAAATTCGCGGGTATTTGCACTGTTACTATGACTTTCATGTCTTGCTGTTGCTTGCTCGGATATTGTCAGAGCTATCGCTGTTAACGGCATAATTAAAAATTTTTTAGCCATGAAGGCGCCTTTGTAATATTTGTAATGGATCGTGTAAGCAATAAATGGGACAGCAGAGTGCGGATAAATTCGCACCCATATGAGACTTGTCTGAGCCATTTTTATGCGCGATGCTAAACAGTCTACGGGAGTTAGTTAAATCTCAGCTGAACAACTAGTGCAGCACCTATTTTGTACTGATGGGTAAAGTTTTAATATGTTTAAATTATTTCAATAAGTTAAACATATTAATACCCCCCCTTAATACCTATCAAAGGAAAATAGGTGCTGCACTAGATTTATAAAGAGCCTATATAAGCAGTTATTTCTTTAATATCCTGTGCAGATAAGTTTTTAGCTATGGTCCCCATTGGTCCCCCTTTACGTTCGCCGTTTTTAAAAGCGGCTAATTGTTTGGCCAAATATTGCGGATATTGACCGGCTAATCTGGGGAATGTGTTGCGACCTTGTAGATTGTTGCCATGACAACCCATGCACATAGTGACTTTGCCTTTGCCTTTTTTAGCAAGAAATGCATCGCCACCGGCGCTTTTAGGGGGTTGAGAGGCAAAAAAGGCTGCTACATTTTCAATATCCTTTTCATTTAGGCCTGTCGCTATACCTTTCATTATAGGATTGTTACGAGTTCCGGATTTAAAAGCTTTGAGCTGATTTTCCAGATAGTTTGCTTGTTGTCCTGCTAGGTTAGGCCATGCGGAATTGCTGCTATTGCCGTTTACGCCATGACATCCCTGGCACATAGCGGCTTTGTTTTTACCGGCTTCAATATCCGCTGCGATGATATTTTGTGAAAAAAGACCTAGCAATACAAAGAGTATTGCAATGTATTGTGATTTTAAAATAATCATATAACCCCCTTCATTGTTAAAACAGCTTTATAATGTTTAGAAAAAATCCATTTTATTGTTCTCTGATCTCACTGATTATGTCACCTAAGTTATTGACAGTCACATTCAAAATATTACCAGAGACCAGAAGATCTATTTCATATTCATCACCAATGCCGTTTGGATTGCTTATCATTCTCATATCCAGGATTTTGTAGGCAGGGTAATGCGATTTCAAACTTTGTTCTGCCTCTACTGACATTACATTAAAAGCATGGTGATCGACCGAATAAGCATTGGTAAAAAAATGACCATTTTTGTGAAAAAGTTTAACTAGTTTTTGAGTATAAGTTTTATTATTGCCGTCTGTTTTATTTTCTTCGAAACGTACTTCAAAAAAAGGCTGTCCAAAGTGGGTTCGTTCTTCTACGGTAATATCTTTGGCATCGGGATGTTTTTTATGAAGATAGTTGACAATATTTTCCGGGACATCCTGATTGTTGATTAAAGCGGCATTAGCTGGTGTTAAAATGAATGCTGACAGTATAAAAAAAACCTGTAATAAATGTTGTCGCATATTGGTGTTCTCCTAAATATTAAATAGAATTGTTGGAAAATTTTGATTAACCTTTATCGCAACTTCCCTGTTTACAACCGCAGGTTTTGCCACAGCCTAAACCTTCTTCCTTGGCCGGGCCAAATTCGGGGTGTTTTTGAGCAAATTTTCTGGATGCCTGTTGTACCCATATCCATCCGATCATCAGGAAAAAAATGACGCCCATGGCGATAAGGAAATTAAACATAGTTATGTGATTTGTTGTGATTGGTTTTTTAAAAGAGGCGAAAGGCATTATTAAGTTCCTGAACACTTAAGGCAACTTGCAAGAAATAATATCCTCTGTATGACTATTTAAATTCATCATAGAGAGCATAAAGAACTGTAATCTCTGTGTCCTGTGGTTTTTTTCCAGTTATCTAAGCGGTTGAACCACCTAATCCGGCAAAGCCCATAAAAGTCATCGATAAAATTCCTGCCAACATCATGCTTAAGGCCGCAGCCTGAGTAATATTCGGTAAATTGGACAATTCCAGTTTTTCTCTGATGCCGGCCATCAACATAATCGCCAGCCCAAATCCGGCGCCGGCTCCCAGGCTGAAAGCTACGGATTGCAGAAAATCATAGCCGCGTGCAGTCTGAAATAATGCTACACCAAGAATGGCGCAGTTGGTGGTGATTAACGGCAGAAAAATGCCCAGCGCTCTAAATAAAACCGGACTGAATTTTTTCAGGATCATTTCAACCAGTT
>CAYYSO010000120.1:0-7156 GCA_964474415.1 uncultured Methylomarinum sp.
CAAAAGCCCGTTTGACATGGAATTGACCGTGAACATCGGCAAAGTCCAGTTGTTGATCCGGCTGTTCGCTGTCTATGTCAGATAATGCGGTTGCGATAAGCTTTTGACCATTAAGGTGGGCGCAGACTTCCAGTAAATGATTCGCCGGAATCAGGTTTGCCTGTTTAATCAAAGCCGCTTCTTTGACGTTTTCTGTTGGCAAGATCAATCGTCTACCGGCATTGCGGCTATGGATTGCTACCGGTAATGAGCCATTAATGGCGCGTAATTCCCCGCCTAAAGACAACTCGCCGATACATTCATAGCTTTCCAGAGATTCTTTGGGGATTTGTCCGGAAGCCGCCAGAATTCCCAAGGCAATCGCCAGATCAAAGCGACCGCCCTCTTTGGGCAGATCAGCCGGAGCAAGATTGATGGTAATGCGCTGAACTGGAAACTCAAAATGGGAGTTGATAATGGCGCCACGGACTCTGTCTCTGCTTTCCTTTACTGCAGTTTCCGGCAAGCCGACGATGCTTAAAGACGGCAGACCGTTGCTGACATGGACTTCGACCGTAACCAGGGGGGCATCAATACCTGAGCGGCCGCGGCTATAGACTATGGCAAGGGGCATTATCGGACAAATTCGGTTGGGCGTTGATTATAAAAATGTAACCTTTACCATGAAGGGCTTGAGGAATTTTTTGATGTCTTTATAGACACTTTATCATGCTCTTCATGGTAATCAATGCGGCAGGATGCCAATAATAAATATATTATGTGTCGGCGCTCTTTTTAAGAACCTGTTGCTCCATTTGGGTGATACGTTTTTCCAGATCTTCGAGTTTTGAGCGGGTTTTGGCTAAAACTGCTTTTTGTACTTCAAATTCTTCGCGGGTCACCAGATCCAGTTTGCCGAGGGCTCCTTGTAAAATGGCATGGAAGTTTTTTTCCAGATCTTCTTTCAGGTTACTGAAGCCTGGTGGAATAGCGCCGGTTAAACGCTTGGCAATGTCGTCAATAGTTTTTGGATCAAACATGATTTTCTCTTTCTGATAGTGATTTTTACGAGTGTTTGGAAGCCGGTTGGTCTTGATTAACCGGAAGATGTTCCCGGCATATTTTATCCGTATCAGCCTGTGTAAGTGGTAATTGGGTTAATTCACAGTGGTAATGGTTGTCTTGTTCGGCGAAATAACTGCAGGTTTTGCATAGTCCAAAGCTTTTGGAGTTATTGGCTTTTTGTAAGGCGGTCAGGGTAAGATTTAAGGCATCGCCAATTGAATCAAATTTTTGCTCTGAAACCTGCTGCTCCGCCTGCATAAAAATATCCAGAGGTCTTAGACTTTCGATGAGTTTCCTGCCTGATTCTGATAACAGCAAATGCACTACCCGGCGGTCTTCCGGGTCGGGTACTTTTTCAATATATTGTTTGCGTTCCAGAACTTGTATGGATTGCGATACCGTGCCTTTGGTTGAGCCCAGATATTCAGTAACCGCAGCTGGTGTATTACTGTGTTTATTGCATTTTGCCAGATATTCCAGTACCTGTCCGTGTACAGGCTGTAAACCGATGGCGGCATATTTTTTTCTTTCTTCTGAACGCAGCAGGGTGCTAATGCGCTCAATCAGTTTAAATGTTTTTAACTCATGCATCGGGCAATTTTAGCACAAGTCATGCCGCTTCTCAGTTATATCAATGCGGGTTTATTTTAATTCATTGCATTTGTAATCAATCATGCTGCCCCAACAAATTCTGTACACGTTTTTAAGCGGGTGCCTTTTTTAGACCTTTATCAGTTCTTCAATTGGCCAGCGCGGGCGGGCGGTAATTTGCAGGCTTTCCTGCTGTCCCGCCTGTAGGCGTTGGCAGCCCGCATAAGCAATCATGGCGCCGTTGTCAGTGCAGAACTCCAGCCTGGGAAAGTACAATTGGGCATTCACAGTTGTGGTCATTTTTTCCAGTTGATGGCGAATTTCTTTATTGGCGCTGACGCCGCCGGCAATAACCAGGCTTTTTAATCCGGTTTGTTGTAATGCCCGTCTGCATTTAATAGATATTGTTTCCGCTGTGGCCTGCTGAAAAGCAAAAGCAATGTCAGCTTTGTCCCGGGAGGTTTTTTCTGTACTGTTTAATGTGTTTAGGGTAAAGGTTTTCAAGCCGCTAAAGCTGAAATCCAGGCCGGGTCTGTCGGTCATCGGGCGTGGAAATTTAAAGCGTTTATTGCCTTGTTCGGCAAACGCTGACAGTTTCGGTCCGCCCGGATAACCCAGTCCCAGCATTTTAGCTGTTTTGTCAAAGGCCTCGCCGGCAGCATCGTCCAGAGACTCACCCAGTAAAAAGTATTGACCTATGCCTTTAACTTCAACCAGCATTGTATGTCCGCCCGAGATCAGTAGGGCGACAAAGGGATAGTGTGGCGGGTTTTCTTCCAGCATGGGGGCCAGCAGGTGGCCTTCCATGTGATGGACAGCAATCGCCGGGATCTGCCAGGCCCAGGCCAGGCTTCTGGCGGTGGTGGCGCCGACCAGTAATGCGCCCATCAGTCCGGGGCCTGCGGTATAGGCAATGCCGTTAATGTTGCTTGGCTTTAAGTGACTGTCGGTCAGAGTTTGTTTGATCAGAGGGACTAGTTTGCGAATATGGTCGCGTGAGGCTAATTCTGGTACTACGCCACCATATTCATTGTGCATGGCAACTTGACTGTATAAAAAATGGCTGATCAGGCCCTTCTCTGAATGATAAATAGCGACGCCGGTTTCATCGCAAGAGGTTTCGATACCTAAAATATACATTAACTTTGAAAAATTATTATTTGTTGGATATAATTACGAGTTCTCTTTTTGGGTCTGATGACCCTTTGTGAAATACTAACATACAACCGGACCATTATATGCCAGCAGTTAAAGTTAAAGAAAACGAGCCTTTTGATATTGCGATTCGTCGCTTCAAGCGTATCTGTGAAAGAGCGGGTGTGTTGTCAGAAGTGCGTCGTCGTGAGTTTTATGAAAAACCAACAGCAGAACGTAAGCGTAAAGGTGCTGCCGCAGTAAAGCGCCATTTGAAAAAGTTGGCGCGTGAGCGTTATGCGTTGAAAAACCTGCGTCGTGGTCGTCCGCAACTTTAAAGTTTGGGTTTTGCTATGGAATTGTTAAAAGATCGTATCAAGGATGATATGAAGGTCGCGATGAAAGGCGGCGATAAAGCCCGGTTGGGCGTGATTCGCATGATTCTGGCGGCGATTAAGCAGATTGAGGTGGATGAGCGCATCGAGCTGGATGATGACAGAACTATCGCTGTGCTTGATAAAATGCTCAAACAGCGTCGAGAATCAATCAAGCAGTTTCGTGAAGCCGGACGTGACGATTTGGCGGATACTGAAGAGTTGGAGATAGTGGTAATTCAGGATTTTCTGCCACAGGCGCTGACGGATGAAGAGATTGAGGGAATGATTACTCAGGCTGTGGCTGATTCTGGCGCCGAATCCATTAAAGATATGGGTAAAGTGATGGGGTTGCTGAAGCCAAAAATGCAGGGGCGGGCGGATATGTCTGTCGTGAGTGCAAAAATCAAGGCCGTCCTGGTCGGTTAAGCTTTATTGTTATTGCCCGGTATAATGTCCGGCAAAATTCCTCGTGAATTTATAGATGATCTACTCGTGCGAGTCGATATTGTTGACTTGATTGATTCGCATGTCCCTTTAAAAAAAGCGGGCAGCAATTTTGTTGCGCGCTGCCCTTTTCATAACGAAAAAACCCCAAGTTTTTCAGTCAGTAGAAAAAAACAGTTTTACCATTGCTTTGGTTGCGGGGCGGGCGGTAATGCTATTAGTTTCTTAATGGAGTACAGTCATCTTGGTTTTGTTGAAGCGGTAGATGATCTGGCTGCTTTTGTTGGTGTTTCTGTGCCTAGAGAGGTGGCCGGTTTTTCGGGAGCTAATGCCAGGCGGAATTTTTCCGAGCTGTATGGTGTGCTCGATAAGGTAGCAATTTTTTACAGGGAGTGCTTGAAGAGGGATGGTGAAGGTAAAAAGGCGGTTGAATATCTGAAGGGTCGAGGGGTGAGTGGTGAGCTTGCCAGGGATTTTGCCTTGGGCTATGCGCCGGATGAGTGGGATGTTTTGTCGTCACATTTCGATCAGAAGCTTTTAATGGATGCCGGGATGCTAGTCAGGAATGATGCTGGGCGAATCTATGATCGTTTCAGGGGGCGACTGATGTTTCCTATTCGTGACAGGCGTAAGCGTGTGATTGGTTTCGGAGGCAGAGTGCTGGATGATTCCTTGCCGAAATATCTTAATTCACCGGAAACAGTGGTGTTTTCCAAGGGTCATGAGGTGTATGGGCTTTATGAGTTACTGGAAAAAAACAGCAAGCCGCAAAGGATTTTGATTGTAGAGGGTTATATGGATGTGATTGCTCTGGCGCAGTTTGGCGTAAATTATGCCGTGGCTACTTTAGGTACGGCGACATCGAAAGTGCATTTGGATTTGTTGTTTCGGTTTAGCCCGGAGTTGGTGTTTTGTTTTGATGGCGATAAGGCTGGGCGACAAGCGGCGTGGCGAGCCATGGATGCGGCTTTTCCCTGTTTGCGAGATGGCCGACAGATTAAGGTTATGCTGCTGCCTCAGGGGCAGGATCCCGACACTTTGATCAGAACTGAAGGCGTTGAAGGTGTTAATAATCGCATTGATTCGGCTCAGGCATTATCTGATTACTTCTTTACACAGATTACAGGCTCTTTGAATTTGGCGGTTGTTGAAGGTCGGGCGCAGTTACTGGCGAAGGCAAAGCCGTATCTGGAAAAAATGCCTGGAGGCTTTTTTCGGGAGATGATGGTCGATCGGTTAAGAGAATTATCCGGTTCTTCTCTCTCTGGTCTGGATGTTTTGGAAAATTCGGCTACGCTTAATTCTGGTGATGCTAAGAAGGATCTTAGATTGTCTCCTGCGCGGGTTGTCATTGCTTTGTTGTTGCAGAATCCAGGGTTGGCAAGCGTGCTTGATGAGCATAATCTGGATTGGAATACGCTGAATTTTTCAGGAGCCGATTTGTTGAGGGATATTTTTCAGGTTATTTCGGTCAAACAGCCGGAAAATGCGGCTGTTTTGCTTGAAGCATACAGGGGAACAAGGCGGGAGAAGGCGGTGCGGACGCTGGCAAGCCTGGAATTAATGATTCCTGATGAGGAGGCGGAGTTTTGCGGAGCGCTTGAACGATTGTTGTCCCGATCGGGGGAGGGTGATTTGGAGCGTTTGTTGGAGAAGGAAAGGCGCGAAGGATTGTCGCCGCATGAGAAGGATGAGTTAAGAAGATTACTAAGCAACAAAATATAAGTGGTCGTATTTGTGGTTTTAATGCTATAATTTCCTGTTCAGCAGCGCATGGTGCTAGAAGGTATTTTGTGAGTAAAGAATGAATCAAGAACAACAGCAGTCCCAACTTAAACAACTGATAGCAAAAGGCAAGCAGCAAGGCTACCTGACCTATGCAGAAGTGAATGATCATTTACCCAGTGATATTGTAGATCCGGACCAGATTGAAGACATCATCGGAATGATTAATGATATGGGAATTCAGGTTCATGAAGTTGCGCCTGATGACGACACCTTGATCAGCGCCGATGTTGCAGTTAGTACAGATGATGACGATGCAGATGCGGCAGAAGTTGCAGCCTTGGCGTCGGTTGATAGCGAATTTGGCCGTACCACTGATCCGGTTCGCATGTATATGCGGGAGATGGGTTCGGTTGAGCTGTTAACCAGGGCCGAAGAATTGGCCATTGCCAAACGCATTGAGAGCGGACAGCTGCAAATTGTTGAGGCGTTGTCTCGTTCCGGTTTTATTTTGGAATCATTTTTTCAGTCGTTTGATGCAGTTCAGGAGGAAGATTCGGGAGTTCGTCTGACTGACATTATGTTCGGTCTTGTGGATTTGGATGAACCTGATCAGGTTGATACTGCGACGGCTTCAGATGATGAAGCTGAGGAGGAAGAGCCCAAAACTCTGGATTATGAAGAGATCAAAGTAAAAGTTGATCATCTTAGACGCGCTCTGAAAAAAGTTGTGGCTTCAATTAAGAAGAACGGTTATAAGCACGATAAAACCGAGCAGCTATTCGAGGAAATAGCACAATGTTTCATCGAATTTAAATGGACGCCTCAATATTTGAAAAAAATGGTGAATATCGCGGCTGACGTTACATCTGAAATTCGAGGAAAAGAAAAAATTGTTTTGGATATTTGTGTCAAGAAAGCCAGAATGCCTCGGAAAACCTTCATTAATTCTTTTACTGAGAATGAAGCCAGTTCGAAATGGCTGGATCAGTATTTGCAAGGAGAGCAACGGTGCGCGGAAGTATTGCGCGAATATGAAGATAAGATCAGAAAAGCGCAAAACAAGCTGGCCGAGATTGAGCAAACTCAGGGTTTAAGCATTGCTGCCCTTAAGGATATCAGTCGTCGTATCTCAATTGGAGAGGCGAAAGCCCGGCGCGCTAAAAAGGAAATGATCGAAGCAAATTTAAGATTGGTCATTTCGATTGCCAAGAAATATACTAATCGAGGTTTGCAGTTCCTGGATTTAATTCAGGAAGGTAATATCGGATTGATGAAGGCGGTGGATAAGTTTGAATACCGTCGAGGATATAAGTTTTCTACTTATGCTACCTGGTGGATCAGGCAGGCGATTACCCGTTCTATTGCCGATCAGGCCAGAACAATCCGTATTCCCGTGCATATGATTGAGACCATTAACAAACTGAATCGGGTATCAAGACAGATTTTACAGGAAATGGGTAGAGAAGCGACGCCTGAAGAATTGGCGGAACGCATGGAAATGCCGGAAGATAAGGTGCGGAAAGTCCTGAAAATAGCCAAGGAACCCATTTCCATGGAAACACCGATTGGCGATGATGAAGACTCGCATTTAGGTGATTTTATTGAAGATGCCAAGGTGTTATCTCCAGTAGAATCTGCTACAATTGCCGGACTTCGCGAATCCACGCAGAATGTGCTGGCAGGGTTGACGGCAAGGGAAGCCAAAGTATTACGTATGCGTTTTGGTATTAATATGAATACTGATCATACGCTGGAAGAAGTCGGTAAACAGTTTGATGTTACTCGGGAAAGAATTCGTCAGATCGAAGCCAAAGCGTTAAGAAAATTAAGGCATCCTT
>CAYYSO010000121.1:0-6948 GCA_964474415.1 uncultured Methylomarinum sp.
TTCAGGCAAATATTAGAAGAAGGATAAAACGCCATGCCTAACGAAAAAAAGAAATATGAATATTACGAGAAATTTAAAGCCTATAGAGATAAAGTTTTAACTTTAAGCAACGATAGTCTGGAAAAAACTATCTCGGTTGCTTTATCTCTGTGTTTTGTTTGCGCGATTCTGGTTTCATTTGCAGCGGTTGCATTAAGACCATTGCAAGTAGAAAACAAAGCAATGGACATGAAGAAAAATATTCTTGATGTTGCTGGTTTGCTGGATGAAGGCGCTGATATTCATCAGGCATTCGCTGATAAAATTGAAGAAAAGCTGGTTGATATTGAAACTGGGGAGTATGTCGAAGACATGAACCCTGCACAATATGATCAACGCAAAGCAGCTAAAGATCCAGCACAAAACATCGTATTAAGTGCTGATCAGGATATTGCCGGCATTAAAACCAAAGCTAAAATAGCTAAAGTCTATCTGGTTAAAAAAGGTGATAGGATTGAGTCCATTATCCTTCCGATACACGGATATGGGCTTTGGTCGACTATGTATGGCTTTTTGGCGCTGGAAGCAGATGGTCAAACTGTCAAAAGCATTAATTTCTATGATCAGGCTGAAACCCCTGGGCTGGGTGGTGAAGTAGTTAATCCTAACTGGCGTGCTTTATGGAAGGGCAAGAAAGTTTATAACGAATCCGGTGAGCCAGTATTGACCCTGATTAAAGGTGTGGTTGATACCTCTAAACCAGGATCTGAATATAAAGTGGATGGTTTGGCAGGTGCTACGTTGACGAGTAATGGTGTCAGCAACTTAATTAAATACTGGATGAGCGCCGAGGGATTTGCGCCTTATCTGAATAAGATTAAAAGCAATGGTTAGGAGATAATCATGAGTGCTGTTATAAATAGTGAAACAAAAAAAGTGTTGACTGAACCATTGGTCAACAATAACCCTATAACTTTGCAAGTATTAGGTATCTGTTCGGCGTTGGCTGTGACATCTCAAATGTCTACTTCGCTGATTATGGCTCTTGCTCTGACGTCGGTTACAGCCTGCTCCAGTGCTGCAATCAGTTCGATCCGAAATCATATACCCAGTAGTATCCGAATTATCGTACAAATGACGATTATTGCATCGCTGGTTATTGTGGTGGATCAGATTCTGAAAGCATTTGCTTATGAAATCAGCAAGCAATTATCGGTATTCGTTGGTTTGATTATTACCAACTGTATCGTTATGGGACGTGCGGAAGCCTATGCCATGAAGAATCCCCCGCTGGCGAGTTTTCTGGATGGTATTGGTAATGGTGCAGGCTATAGTCTGATATTGATCATTGTCGCATTCTTTAGAGAATTATTCGGTTCCGGGAAGTTATTGGGTATTGAAATTTTTCCACTGACTAAAGACGGTGGTTGGTATGATCCCAATGGTTTGATGTTGTTGCCGCCCAGTGCCTTTTTTATTATTGGTCTGATTATTTGGGGGGTTCGCCAATGGAAACCCGCTCAAGTGGAACATCCGGACTTCAAAATCATGGATATTGCTCACGGTGAAGGAGGGCATCACTAATGGAAGCGTATATCAGTCTTTTTATTAAAGCGGTTTTTGTTGAAAACCTGGCGCTGGCTTTCTTTTTGGGAATGTGTACATTCCTGGCGGTTTCCAAGAAAATCTCGACAGCGATGGGGTTGGGCGTTGCCGTGTTAATTGTGCAGCTTATAACCGTGCCGGTGAATAACGTCATCTACCATACCCTGTTGAAAGAAGACGCTTTGTCGTGGATGGGAGTTACCGGTGTAGATTTAAGCTTCTTGGCATTATTAAGCTGTATCGGAATGATTGCCGCTCTTGTCCAGATTCTGGAAATGGTTCTGGATAAATTCTTTCCGGCTTTATATCATGCCTTGGGTGTTTTCCTGCCATTGATTACGGTGAATTGTGCGATTTTGGGGGGAAGTCTGTTTATGATCGAACGTGACTATGACTTCACCGAAAGTGTCGTTTACGGAGCAGGTAGTGGTTTTGGCTGGGCATTGGCTATCACAGTAATGGCTGGTGTGCGTGAAAAACTCAAATACAGTGATATTCCAGCAGGTTTACAAGGTCTGGGTATCACATTTATTAGCGCGGGTCTGATGTCGCTTGGCTTCATGGCTTTTTCTGGAATCCAACTATAGGAAGGTTTAGTAATGCTTGAAATTGCATTAGGCGTAATATTATTCACGGTGATCGTGGTTGCGCTGGTATTTATTATTATTGGTGCGAAAAGCAGACTGGTGGCCTCCGGGGATGTTGAAGTTCTGATCAATAATGAGAAGAAAATTCATGTACCTGTAGGCTCAAAATTATTAACTGCACTGGCCGATAATCACTTGTTTGTGCCATCAGCCTGTGGCGGCGGCGGTACTTGTGCTCAATGTCGTGTCAAAGTAAATTCAGGAGGCGGCGAAATTTTACCGACTGAAATGACACATATTACCAAACGTGAAGCTGCAGAAGGCGAGCGCCTTTCCTGTCAGGTGACCGTTAAACATGATATGGATATTGAAGTCGAAGACAGCGTATTCGGCGTCAAGAAATGGGAATGCACCGTTAAATCCAATCACAATGTAGCAACTTTTATTAAAGAGCTGGTATTGGATTTACCGGAAGGTGAAGCGATTAATTATCGAGCCGGTGGATACATTCAAATTGAATGTCCTCCTCATGTTTCCAAATATAGCGATATGGATATCGAAGAGGAATTTCGCGGAGACTGGGATAAATTCGATCTGTGGCGCTATGTTTCTGAAGTAAATGAGCCGGCATTACGGGCATATTCAATGGCATCATATCCTGAAGAAAAGGAGATTATGCTCAATGTACGTATTGCAACACCGCCTCCGGGTGCTCCTGATAATGTCCCCCCTGGCGTTATGTCGTCTTATATCTTTAACCTGAAACCCGGCGATAAATGTATTGTATCGGGGCCTTATGGTGAATTCTTTGCTAAAGATACTGATGCTGAAATGGTATTTATCGGCGGGGGAGCGGGTATGGCACCAATGCGATCGCATATCTTTGATCAGCTACGCCGATTAAAGTCGAAACGTAAAATGACTTTTTGGTATGGCGCTCGCAGTAAACGTGAAATGTTCTATGTGGAAGATTTCGACATGCTGGCTAAAGAAAATGAAAACTTCGAGTGGCATGTGGCATTGTCCGACCCGTTACCGGAGGATGAATGGGAAGGTTACACCGGCTTTATTCATAACGTATTGTTCGAAGAATACATTAAAGACCATCCGGCGCCTGAGGATTGCGAGTTCTATATGTGTGGGCCTCCAATCATGAACTCATCAGTCATTAACATGTTGTTGGAAAATGGCGTAGAGCCGGAAAACATTATGTTGGATGATTTTGGTGGTTAATTAAATTTTATTCAACTTTTTCCTGAGAATCCCCTTCTTCTCTAGGGAGGGGGAGACAGACGAGAAATGACTATAAAATCTATTAAACGGGGAGCAGGTTTTCTAAGTCTGTTCCTCGTTTTTTTATTGACTGCCTGTAACCAGTCAAATCAAATTAATAAGAAATACCCATTTATATATTCCGATGGAATAATGGGTACACGCTTCAACATTAAAGTCAGTCAATTGCCTGACACAGTTGATGCTAATCAACTGCAACAACAAATCAAACAGTTACTGGATTTGTTGAATATGCAAATGTCTACTTATCTGCCGGACTCTGAACTTTCTATATTAAACCGTAGTCAATCGGTCAACTGGCAACCAGTTTCAGTTCCTTTATATGAAGTGTTATACAAAGCTAAACAGGTTAATAAACAATCACATGGCGCTTTTGATGTAACTGTTGGCCCGCTGGTTAATTTATGGGGTTTTGGTCCCGATCCAATGCATTTTGTAGCTCCAGCCGAAAAATTGATCACCGAAAAACTGAAGCAGACTGGTTCAGAGTATTTATTTCTGAATGAGGAAAATAAGTCCTTTAAAAAGGGTATTCCAGGTTTGTATATTGATCTATCAGCATTAGCAAAAGGTTATGCAGTAGATCAGGTGGCTTTATTGTTGGAAAAACAAGGCATACAGCATTATATGGTAGAAATAGGTGGTGAACTTCGTTTAAGAGGACATAATGTTGATGGCAGCCCCTGGCGTATAGCCATTGAAAAGCCAACTGTTGACAGACGTATGATTCAAAAAATATTGCCGGTAACAAATATTAGTATGGCTACATCAGGAGACTACCGAAATTTCTTTGAGGTAGATGGCGTCCGTTTTTCGCATACTATTGATCCCCGGACCGGCAGTCCCATAACACATAAACTGGCATCAGTAACTATTTTGAGCGATACTTGTATGGACGCTGATGCATGGGCGACAGCCTTAACGGTATTGGGACCGGAACAAGGTTTTGAATTGGCTGAAAAAAGACAAATTGCCGCCTTGTTTATTATCAAAACAGCTGATGGATTTTCGGAAAAAAGTACATCGGCGTTTAGCCGTTTTTAAGGTGAAATTATGATTTATTTTTTAGTGACATTTGCTTTCATGTTGATTGTCATTGCTATTATGGCAATAGGCGTTGTTTTTGGCAGACGTGCTATCAAGGGGTCCTGTGGCGGAGCGAATAACGGAAATTGCGTTTGTGTAAAAAAATGTGATAAAAGAAAGAAACTGGATGCGGAAGCTGAGGGAAACCTGTAGTTTCTAGCGCTTCAGGGTGCCATCTATATTATTTATTATTAGGGGGAAATAACTTATGCTGGCTAAAATTACCATAGCTGACTATATGACAAAACATGTGGTTACTTTAAAAAAAGAAACCAGTGTTTTGGAAGCCATTACATTATTATTAAGTCATAAAGTTACGTCAGCCCCTGTGGTTGATGAACACGGTAAATTGATAGGAATGTTTTCAGAAAAAGACAGTATGAAAGTCGTTTTGGATACTGCTTATAACCAGGGAATGAGTGGTAAAGTAGGAGAGTTTATGACAACGGATATTGTGACAGTAGATGCTGAAGCCAGTATTGTTGATCTTGCAGAAAGATTTCAGGAATCTTCAGTGCGATGTTTTCCTGTATTCGATGATAACGAGTTGGTTGGCGTGGTAAGTAGAACTGATGTATTAAAAGCATTAATTTCATTGAAATAACTGACAGATTGGTAGGCATGGCAAATAACTCGTTGTTTTGGCATGACTATGAAACTTTTGGTACGGATCCGCAACGAGACAAGGCTTGTCAGTTTGCAGGGCTCCGTACCGATCTTGACTTTAATGTCATTGGTGACCCGGTAACAATTTATTGTAAGCCTGCCGATGATTGTCTTCCTCATCCTGATGCCTGTGTTATCACCGGAATCACTCCTCAGTTAGCACATCGTAAAGGTGTTTGCGAAGCTGAATTTATTGGTGTTATTCATAATCAACTGGCCCAGCCGGGTACTTGTACACTAGGGTATAACAATATCCGTTTTGATGATGAAGTAACCCGTAATTTGTTGTACAGGAATTTCTACGACCCCTATGCTCGGGAGTGGCAGAATAATAATTCACGCTGGGATTTGATCGATGTAGTCAGGGCTACCAAAGCATTAAGGCCAGATGGTATTGTGTGGCCTGAGAACGAGGACGGCAGGCCCAGTTTTCGCTTGGAAGAATTGACTAAAGCTAATGGTATTGAGCATGTATCGGCTCATGATGCATTGTCAGATGTTTATGCGACTATTGCCATGGCAAAGTTAATCAAACGAATACAGCCAAAGTTATATCAATATTTATTCACTCATAGGGTAAAGCGTGAAGTTGTTAAACTACTGCAATTAGGTGCCTATGTTCCTCTGGTACATGTTTCAGGAAAATATCCCGCTAAAAGTAATTGTATGGCAGTGGTACTACCTGTTGCCCAACATCCTGAAAACAATAATGGTATTATCGTTTATGATTTGTCAATTGATCCTGAACCTTTACTGGATTTAACTGCAGATCAAATTAAACAGCGCGTTTTTACCGCTGTTGACGACTTGCCTGAAGGTGTGGATAGAATTCCTCTGAAAACAGTCCATATTAATAAATGTCCAGTGTTAGCACCAGTTTCAGTCATCAGGGAGACTGATGCGGACAGGCTGAAAATCGATTTGACGCTGTGTTATTCAAATTTGGAGCGTATAAAATCAACGACGGGTTTGACTGAGAAGTTAATTGAAGTTTTTCGTAGTGAATTTGATAAAACAGTTGATGATCCTGATTTGATGATATACAGCGGAGGATTTTTTAATCCGCATGATAAAGCTGAAATGGACAAAATCAGGAATGCAACAATAGATCAATTAGCAGATATTCATCCTGATTTTCAGGATTCAAGGTTACCTGAAATGTTGTTCAGATATCGTGCGCGTAATTTCCCGGAAATGCTGAATAAGACTGAAAAACAACAATGGCAGGAATATTGTCACGCAGTTATGGTTCATGACAATATCGGTGCTTCATTGACGTTACAAAGTTTTGTGCAACAATTGCAGCAAAAAAAACAGGAAGGCTGTTATAACAACCAAATTCTGCTTGATTTGCAGGAGTTTGCGGATGAAACAGCGAAAAAATTCAATCTTATCATTAGCCCATAGAAGACTCGTCCTCGCGCTAATTCAAGCCAAAAAATATATAAACTTGTTCTGATATGCCAACACTTTTCCGGACACAAGCTTACACAGTTTTTTGCAGGATTTCATAGTCAACTGGAGACAAATAGTTATTAGCAGAATGAATTCGTTCTCGGTTATAAAAGACCTCGATATATTCAAATATTGCTCGCTTAGCATCCTTCCTGGTTTTAAATTGGCAATGGTGAACCAACTCCGTTTTTAAGGTATGAAAAAAGCTTTCAGAGACAGCATTTTACGGCTCATTGACTGAATAATATGATGCTCATTTAAAATAGCTCGATGACTA
>CAYYSO010000122.1:0-6890 GCA_964474415.1 uncultured Methylomarinum sp.
ATTACCTAAATTATTCGATTTACGCTTAGGTGTTTTCGGATCAATATTGTATTGATCATTTCCAGTATAAAATTCGACAGCACTGAATTTATTCATCAACCGGTTATTTCCTATAAAGAAATCTGAAAAAAATTCGATTAATTTAGGATAATCTTCATGTGGTAATTCACTTTTTGTTAGCGAATTAAACGCATTGATCAAAATTTTTATGCCATCAGCTTCATTCTGATATCTGTTATTGACATTATCTTCCATTAATTTTTCAGCTTCAAGTCTACTGTTTTCTATAATCTGCAGCTTATCAGCTTCACCTTTAGCTTTGATCCGTTCAGCTTCTGCTTCTTCAAGAGCTGCATTTTTCCTAGCTATGGCGATTTCTGTAATCTTCGCTGTTTCATATTCGCCTTTTCTCTTTTTTTTCAAAAGGTTAATTTTAACTTGCCTATCAGCTTTCTCCAATTTTCGGACAGACTTAACACGTTCTTTTGCTTTAACGGCTTCTGCTTTTATCAAATCCGTTTCCATTTGCGCTTTTAATTTTTCTCTTAATTTTACGCTGAGAGTGATCATCGAAGACTGTTTTGATATTTCGAGCTCTTGTTCGGCTAAAATTTGTGCCTGCTCTTCTTCGAAGCGTTTTTTAATGGCATTCTGTGTAATTTCTAAAGTATTTGCTGCTTCACATTTTTTTATTTCTCTTTCCTGCTCAAAACGGATGCTGCTTCTTTTATTTTTTATTTCAATGATTAGGTTTTCCATTTCCAGTTCTTTTTGTTTACCTTGCAAACGATATTGCCACTCAATTTCCAGACGCGATTTTTTTTCAGATTCAATAATTTCTGATAACCTGCTCAAGCCTCTTGTATCAAAAGCATTATCTTCCCGGAAATATTCTTTGGCTGTTTGATCAATATGTTTTAATGAAACACTCTCAAGTTGCAGACTATTTTTCATCATGTCATCACTTGCAGCCTGTTGGATTTTTTGCACAAAGACATTCTGTTGTTGATTTATGTCGTTCATAGACATTTCAACTGTAATTTTCCTGATAGCTTGTATTAACTGGCCAGCTAAAAAATCCTTCAGTTTCTCAGGAGACAATGTAAGCTCGCCGAAGATCCTGGAAACTTGTGAAATAGACTCTTTTTCAGCGAAAACCCTGACATAAAAATCAACCGACAAGTTGACTTTCATATAATCCTTAGTCAGTACTGCTGATTCATTAGCAAGCTCTATTTCCAGACACATAGTCTTTAAATTAATTGGCAAGACACGATGTAATATAGGTAAAACAAAGATTCCTGTATTGCGCACAATAATTTCGCCACCATAACCAGTGCGAACATAAGCACGATCATTGCTGGCACGTTTAAAAAACGTCGCCAATAGTATGCCTGAAAGCAAGATAAAGACAGAGATAAAAAAACCAGTAAAGATTAAATCAGTTTCATTAGTCATCCTCAATCACCCTGTAGTCTATTTCTCATTAGAATCAGGAATAATGTTAGAATCAATTCAATCCAAATGCAATTAAATATTTATTTATTAATAAATAGTTATGCGCATAAGTTACAATAAACATTAACTATCTAGTGTAACTATACAAAATTTTAAAATCGACAATTATCTTCTACTAACAGAAAGGTATATTTCTCTATTTCTACTCCACAGTTACTGATTTTGCCAGATTCCGGGGTTGATCCACATCCGTCCCCTTCAGTACGGCTACATAATATGACAATAACTGCAGTGGAATAGTGTAGATAATGGGTGAGATGATATTGGCAACCTTTGGCACTTTGATGATCTGTACGTTTTCTGCTTCTTCGGTTGCCAGTGACTCATCCATGAAAACGATCAACTGACCGCCGCGAGCGCTGACCTCCTGCATATTGGATTTGAGTTTTTCCAGCAGAGTGTTGTTAGGAGCAACGGTAATAACCGGCATTTCCGAGTCTATTAAAGCCAGAGGACCGTGTTTCAGTTCTCCGGCCGGATAGGCTTCGGCATGAATGTAGGAAATTTCCTTCAGTTTCAATGCGCCTTCCATTGCAATCGGATATTGTGTACCACGCCCCAGGAACAAGGCATTATGTTTTTCAGCAAACTGTTCTGACAAAGTTTCAATTTGAGAATCCAATTGCAAAGCTTTTTCCAGATTGCCGGGCAGGGTAACCAGTTCGGAAGTAATTTGTTGTTCAACCTCCTCATTCAGTTCAAATCTGCGGCCAATAGCAATAACTAGCATTAACAAAGCAACCAGTTGTGTGGTAAATGCTTTGGTTGAAGCAACACCAATTTCCGGGCCGGCGCGGGTCATCATAACCAGATCTGATTCTCTGACCAGCGAACTTTCCGGGGCATTACAAATTGTCAGGGCATATTTGACACCCAGTTTTTTTGCTTCCAACAAGGCCGCTAATGTATCGGCTGTTTCACCCGACTGCGAAATAGTCACGACCAGGGTATCTTTTGCAATCACCGGCCGTCTGTATCTGAATTCACTGGCAACATCAATATTGCATGGCACTCTGGCAAGTTTTTCAAACCAGTATTTTGCTACCAGACCAGCGTGATAACTGGTTCCACAAGCTAGAATTTGTACACTTTTAATATGATCGAATACTTCTGTAGCATTATGACCGAAAGCATTGTCCTGAAAACGATTGTCGATAAAACGGCCTTCAAGGGTTTGCGCGACGGCCCAGGGCTGTTCATAGATCTCCTTGAGCATATAGTGTCGATATTGGCCTTTATCGACGGCATCCGCTTTTAACTGACTTTCCTTGACCGGTCGTTCGACCCGCTTATCGTTTTTGTCATAAATAACCAGGCTGTCTGTTTTAATCTCGGCGATATCACCTTCTTCCAGGAAAATGAACCGCTGAGTTACCGGTAATAATGCCGCTATATCTGAAGCTATAAAATATTCACCGATACCGACACCTATGACTAACGGACTACCTTTACGGCAGGTAACCAGTGTATGCGGATGATCTTTGCTGACCACGCCTAATGCGTAAGCGCCCTCCAGTTCATTAATGGTTTTTTTAACGGCTGCTAACAAATCGGGGCTGTTTTGCAACTGCTCATGGATTTTATGAACGATGACTTCAGTATCTGTTTCTGAGGTGAACGTATATCCGTCATTCGTTAAACAAGTTCTTAATTGATCGTGATTTTCAATAATACCGTTATGAACCACCGCCACTCCATTGTGTGAAATATGAGGGTGGGCATTCTCGGTGCTGGGTTTACCGTGCGTAGCCCAGCGGGTGTGAGCAATACCGACGTTACCGCTTATCGAATCTTTATCAATCAGTTCCTGCAGCACATTGACTTTACCCAGCGCTCTTTTTCTGAAGATTTCATTATTATTAACAACCACTAACCCGGCGGAGTCATAACCTCTATATTCGAGTCGCCTTAATCCTTCAATTAAAATAGGCACAACGTTTCGTTGTGCAATTCCGCCCACAATCCCACACATATTATTGCTCCTTTTTTACCGGCCTTTGCCAATTACTCACACTGATTTGTTTTGCTCTGCTTAAGGTTAATTCATCTTCCGGAGTATCTTTGGTGATGGTTGATCCGGCGCCAATGGTCGCATTTGCACCAACAGTTACCGGAGCGACTAATTGTGAATCCGAGCCGATAAAGGCGCCATCGCCTATAATGGTTTTAAATTTGTTAACGCCGTCATAGTTACAGGTAATTGTACCTGCACCAATGTTGACTTTACTGCCTATTTCACTATCTCCAATATAGCTTAAATGGTTTATTTTGCTACCGCTGGCAACAGTGGATTTTTTGATTTCCACAAAATTTCCGACATGAACATGATCCGCCAATTCTACCTGCGGTCTTAGACGGGCATAAGGCCCCACGCGACAACTCTCACCCACCACGGCATCTTCTATTAAGCTATTGGCGAGAATTTCCACACCTTCTTTAATAACCGAATTTTTGATGATACAGTTTGCTCCAATATTAACATTGGAACCAATACTGTTATTGCCTTCAAATATTACATTAATATCGATTACTATATCCTGACCCAGCCGTTTAAACTGCCCCCTGATATCCACTCTGTGCGGATCACGCAAGGTGACACCTGCTTCCATTAATTGCTGAGCCTGGTCTCTTTGATATACTCGTTCCAGATAAGCCAGTTGCACTCTATTATTGACTCCTAACACCTCATCCTGACTAGCCGGTTGAGTTGTTTTTATTTTCAAGCCATCGGCAACCGCCATTTCGATCACATCAGTCAGATAATATTCATTCTGTGCATTACTGTTTTCCAGTTGTGATAACCATTTTTTTAATTGCTCGCCTTCGGCGGCCAAGATACCGGTATTACCTTCATTAATTTGCAATTCTGATTCACTGGCATCTTTTTGCTCGACAATTTTTATAACATCATTCTGTTGGTTTCTGACAATACGCCCATAACCATCGGGATTATCCAAACTGACTGTCAACAACGCCATACTATCTGCAGCAACATTTTCCAGAATACTGTCTATGGTCTGTTTTTTTAACAAGGGAACATCCCCATATAAAATCAATACCTTGTCATTATCCTCAATATATTGACTGGCTTGCTGAACTGCATGTCCAGTACCTAGTTGTTGTTTTTGTTCAATCCAGGTAACCTCCAGTTCACTCAATACAGATCTTACCTTGTCGCCACCATGACCGTAGATCACATACACAGAATTATTTTCAATTAATTGACTGGTGTCATACACATGTTTCAATAATGCCCTGTTAGCTATTTCATGTAGTACTTTAGGAAGAGACGAACGCATGCGTGTACCTTGTCCAGCTGCCAGAATAATCGTTTTTACGGTCATTGAATGATCCTTACTATATTTCTTAAACAATGGTTGCTCTATTTGTTGTTTAATCGATTCATACAGAATCCATGCTAGAGAATAAAGTAATTCTAGTGCATATCTTCAATTTACTCAGAACTTTCAGAAACTTTATTCTGTTACTGTATTATTTTTGATACAAAAAAGCCCGACAACGTCAGACGTTATCGGGCTTTTTCAGGCCATAGTCTCATTAGTATTATGAGCCTCGTTTTCTGAGCCTGTCCAGTGTTCTTAATTGCATAATCGCTTCAGCCAATTGCGCCTGAGCTTTAGCATAATCAATCTTGCCTGACTTATCACGCAATGCTTCTTCGGCTCTCGCTTTAGCTTCTAAAGCCGCTGCCTCATCAATATCTTTCGCCCTAATTGCCGCATCAGCCAGAACAGTCACCACATGAGGCTGTACTTCCAGCAAACCGCCTGATATGTAGTATTCCTGACTCTCCTTGTCATTGATCTTAACCCTGACTTCACCAGGACTTAGCTTGGAAATCAATGGAGCATGACGCGGCGCAATACCCACTTCACCCAGTTCAGCCGGAGCAAACAGCATTTCCGCCAATCCGGAAAAAATCTCCGCTTCTGCACTTACAATGTCTACATGTATTGTCATTGTCATGTCATTTACCCGATTACTTCATGCCTTTGGCTTTTTCTATGGCTTCATCAATTGTACCGACCATATAGAAAGCTTGCTCAGGAAGATCATCATATTCCCCATCAATAATACCTTTAAAACCGGCAATAGTATCTTTCAGCGATACATATTTACCCGGAGATCCGGTAAAGACCTCGGCCACAAAGAACGGTTGCGAAAGAAACCTTTGAATCTTACGCGCCCGGGCAACAGTGAGTTTATCTTCTTCAGAAAGCTCATCCATGCCCAGAATAGCAATAATGTCACGTAATTCTTTATAACGTTGCAGCGTACCTTGAACGGCTCTGGCAACATTATAGTGTTCTTCACCAATTACCAGTGGATCAAGCTGACGACTACTGGAGTCCAGCGGATCGATCGCAGGATAAATACCCAGCTCGGCAATTTGCCGGGACAATACCACTGTTGCATCCAGGTGAGCGAATGTTGTTGCCGGTGATGGGTCAGTTAAATCATCTGCCGGTACATAAACTGCCTGAATAGAAGTAATCGAACCGGTTTTAGTTGAAGTAATACGTTCCTGCAAAACCCCCATTTCTTCAGCCAGTGTTGGCTGATAACCTACCGCTGACGGCATACGGCCTAACAACGCTGATACTTCAGTACCGGCCAGCGTGTAACGATAAATATTATCCACGAAAAACAATACATCACGACCTTCTTCACGAAAATATTCCGCCATAGTCAGACCGGTCAATGCTACACGCAACCGGTTACCTGGCGGCTCATTCATCTGCCCGTAAACCAGTGATACTTTATCAATTACGTTTGAGTCAGTCATTTCGTGGTAGAAATCGTTACCTTCACGAGTACGCTCACCGACACCGGCAAAAACCGAGAAACCGCTGTGCTCAATTGCGATGTTACGAATCAGCTCCATCATGTTGACAGTTTTACCCACACCGGCACCACCAAACAAACCAACTTTACCACCTTTGGCAAAAGGACAGACTAAATCAATAACCTTAATACCTGTTTCTAGTAATTCATTTGCAGGAGCCTGCTCATCATAACTGGGTGCATCACGGTGAATAACCCATTTTTCCTTTTCGCCGATAGGACCTTTTTCATCAATGGCTTCCCCGAGAACATTCATGATTCGTCCCAGTGTTTGCTGACCGACAGGAATTTTGATCGCCTCACCTGTATTGCTGACTTCAACGCCGCGACTCAAGCCATCAGTCGTTCCCATCGCAATTGTACGAACCACACCGTCGCCTAATTGCTGCTGAACTTCTAATACCAAGCCGGTATTTGCTACATTTAACGCGTCATAGACTTTCGGAAGATCTTCTCGTGGAAATTCCACGTCTACAACCGCACCGATAATCTGAACGACTTTACCC
>CAYYSO010000123.1:0-6855 GCA_964474415.1 uncultured Methylomarinum sp.
CTTTTTTTAGCAAACAAAGCACCTGTGTCATTGCTCACGGTGAAGCCATTCATCGTCCCAAAGTTTCTGAAAAAGTCGATTACGAAGGCGAACTGGCTTTTGTCATTGGTAAACGCTGTCGTCATGTGTCATTGGAAAAAGCCCATGAAACTATTGCCGGTTATACCATCGCCAACGACGTTTCTGTAAGGGACTGGCAAATTCGGTCACCCACCTGGATGCTGGGTAAATCATTCGATACTCATGGTCCGCTGGGACCCTGGCTGGTCACCGCCGATGAAATCAGCGACCCACATAATCTCAGTATCAAAACCTGGATTGATGATGAACTGCGGCAAAATTCCAATACCCGGCAGATGATTTTCAATTGTTTTGAAATGGTCGTCTATCTAAGCCAGGCAATGACACTAGAACCCGGTGATATTATTGCTACCGGCACACCCAGCGGCGTCGGCGTTAAAATGAAACCGCGCGGCTATATGAAGCCGGGACAAACTGCGAAAATAGAGATTGAAAAAATTGGAATGCTAATAAATCCAGTGATTGAAGAGCCATCGAATAATATCGCTTAAGCCTTACTATTGCCAGAAATTAAACATACTTCAGTTATTATTCAGTATTTCTCCGCTATTCTGTAGTCAACATTGAAACAGTGCAGCACACGACAGGAGATAGCGATGAAAAAGGTTTTTTTAATTATCAGTTTAATTACTTTTCCTTTAATTGCTTATGCAGATAGGAATGACTATGATCACGACAGGGGAGATCATGGCTATCATTATTGGAACAAAGTTGACCGCCGCCGGGATGCAAAAATTCTACAACACAAACAACGCAAAATTCACAAGCGTATTGATCGCCTCCGATACCAATATCGTGTCTCAGATTATAATAGAAGAAAAATCATGCATGAACTGAATGAAACTAGTGAAAATATTTACCGATTAAAACATAATAATTATTATGCTCATGGTAAACATTATCAGCATTCACGTTATTATCAGCCTTATGCTTACGAGCAAAATATAACTCACTTAAGCGGTGACTTTGTCAACTTTTATATAAGATATTAATCTTGTGAGGGTGGCGATTTACAACATGCAAATCGTCACCCTGTTTGCTCACTATTTCATCATTTTCTGATGCATTTGTTTCATTTTCTGACGATATGCCATCATTTGTTTGTGATGTGTCTTCATTATCTCTAACTGTTCATCCTTCAGTTTCTGTTTCTTTTCAGGGTCTTTTTCGGCCAGAATTTTATTGGAATAATCGTGCATCATTAACATATGTTCCTGCATAGAGCGCATATGAACATCCATCTGTTCCTTACTCATATGCATTTTCCCCTCCATACTATCCATACTTTTCATGGAATGTTGCATTTCCGGCTTATCTTTCGCCAATACTCCTGAATTAAAAAAAGTAAAACCCAATGCCGCTACTATTATCGTTATTTTTTTCATCATCCCCACCATTTCATAAATTATTAACACTTAATTCTTGCAATGATAACCAAATGGATCATATGGTTAGAATAGTATTTCGAATCAAAAATTATCTTGTCAATATTGGCACTTTTCTATGCCAGGTTAACTTTCGCCATTTTGGAACGAAAATTAACTATGTTATAGCATACAAAATGCCGAGGCATATCACATAACTATTGATTTCCAAAATTTTCCAATCCAGATAATTTACCAAAAAGCAGCAACAAACCTTGATACACGACAAATTTCACATCAATCTTAGCGACTAATTGCCGCACGGCAATATGCTATATTTGCAAAACTGAGTTTTTTACCTAGACTTAATATGACTCTTTTATGTCTCCTTGCTCTCCTGCACTACCATTAAGTTGAGGATTGTATTTTTAAAATCAATATCTTAATAAAACAATTATGTAGGTTGGGTTAGATTTTTATTGCAAAGTAATAAAAATCTAACCCAACAAAATCCGGTTTGACGCTAAAAAGTTGGGTTACGTTATCTGCGCTCCGCTTGATAAGCTAACCCAATCTACAGGTAACACATAGTTTAATAAATGCTTAGCCCTTAACTTAATGGCAGGGTTGCTCTCCTGGGAATAGAATTTGTTATCCTTATCTGCGGCCGTGAGGTCGCCTTTTCTGGAAACAGTCATGCAAAGACATTATCAAATCAACACATCGCAGTTGCTCAATAACCATGAACTGGCCAAGCACACAGCTTTTCATGAAGCCGGACATGCTGCCGCTATTTATCTGAGTAACAAACAAAAGCAATTACCGCCCGTGTTTTTTAAAATCCAGATCATAAAGCCAGAGCAAACCCGAACACATTTCTCGGCTAAAGTCATAGGCGGTCAATTAACTCAAAGTCTACCCATCGTACTATTGGATAATTTATCTGAATTATCCAATAGTGAACGGCATAGCTATCAATGTGCTTATGAGGCTGATATCATCAATTTGTTGGTTGGCCCACTGGCAGAAGCTAAATATGTCTCTATCAGAGATGATGAAGCTTTTAATCTCAATCTGATGAACACACAGGCGTTAAATAATTATGGTGGTTATTCTGATATTGAAAAATCTTATGGCTATCTGGAATATTTTATTGCTAATAAAAAACAGCGGGAAGATAAAATGCTGGAATTATTTGCTCAGGCATACCAATTTATTGATAATCACAAAAATTGGACCTGTATTGCAAATTTAGCGCACTATATTCTGAAGAGTGATCAAAGTACCATTTCCTGTGAAGAAGCCATATCAATATTTGACCATTGTGTGACTTAGCTGTATATGCTATACAGCAATTAAGGGAAATTTATTGGTGAGAGGGCTGTATGGATTTTGGCAAAATTCTGATTATAACAGGTAGCTTTATTTTAATTACCGGCCTGGCCGTAACCTTTGCCCCCTGGTTAATTAACTGGTTTGGCAAGTTGCCTGGCGATATTCACATAAAAAATGAGCACAGCACAGTATTTATCCCGATAACCTCTATGATCATCATTAGTTTATTGTTAACTTTACTCGTTAATCTGTTTTTCAGAAAATAAAGAAAACTATCTGCTATCAGCCTTATCACGCTGTATTACAGTAATTACAACGAAAATGTAAATCAGTAGATTAACGATCAACACCAAAGCGCCCAATATTACTTGAATATCATTAGATATTCCAGGCGGGTAAATGAGTGGAATTAGATAGTGATCAATAAAACCGTCATGATATCCCGTCCGACTGGCAGAAAAGCGAAAATGATTCTCCCATTGGGTCAGTGGGCACAACCAGCCCTTAAACCCAATCATCGCCCCCCAGATAACAGCCGGAATATGCAGGAAAACCACCCAACGATACTTCAAAAGCAATATTCCACCCAGTACTACAAAACAGATAAACCCCAAGTGGATGAGGACCAGTAAATCAGCAATTATTCTGCTGAACATTATTTATCTCCGCAATACCTGTGAGCAGCTGCAAACCATTTGCACTATTACTGCTATTGAGTTTTTAGCATGTTATTAGAGCCAATATTCGGGATGTGTTCAAAATGAAGTTATTTACCAATACAAAATGAGCTGAAAATTTTGCCTAATAAATCATCAGAGGTAAATTCCCCGGTAATTTCGGCCAGACTGTTCTGGGCCTGTCGTAAATCTTCGGCGACCAGCTCACCAGCCTTATGCTGCAGCTGGCTTAATGCACTTTCAATGTATTGCTTACCTTTGTTCAAGGCTACGATATGCCGTCTCCGGGCAATAAAAACATCATCAGTCGCATCATTGAAACCGACACTTCGTTTCAAATGTTCGCCAAGCAGATCCATACCTTCACCAGTTTTAATGGACAAGTATATTTGGGCGCTGTGTTTTGTTTCTACAATTTCCGGCTCTATACCCAGCAGATCAATTTTATTGTAGATCTTGGTGATGTCGATGTCTTGCGGCAAAGTTTTGACAATAGATTCGGATTCCGGGTCGTTACTGTCGATCAGTAACAAAATTTTATCCGCTTTTTCAAGTTCCGCATGGGCCCGACGTATCCCTTCCTGTTCCACGATGTTATCACTTTCCCGAAGACCTGCAGTATCAATAATATGCAGCGGCATACCGTCAATCTGGATACGCTCTCTGAGTACATCGCGAGTAGTGCCGGCAAACTCAGTGACAATGGCCGCATCGTGTCCGGCCAAAGCGTTGAGCAGGCTTGATTTTCCGGCATTGGGTTTGCCAGCCAACACCACAGTCATGCCGTCGCGTAACAATCTTCCCTGTTGTGCGGTTTTTTGTATTTTCTGAACTTTTTCCAGTAACTGGCCGACTTTGTTTTCTACCACACCATCACTTAAAAAGTCGATTTCCTCATCGACAAAATCAATAGCCGCTTCGACATAAACCCTCAATTCAGTGAGTTCACCAACCAATTCATTGATTTGCCTGGAAAACAACCCTTGCATGGATTTCTGTGCCGATTGTACTGACTGTTCGGTACTGCTCTCGATCAAGTCGGCCACAGCTTCGGCCTGGGCCAGATCCAGTTTGTTATTAAGAAACGCTCGTTCGGTAAATTCACCGGGGTTGGCCAGCCGGGCTCCCAACTCCAGAACTCTTCTCAACAACATATCCAGGACCACTGAACCACCATGACCCTGTAGTTCTAAAACGTCTTCACCGGTGTAAGAGGCGGGACCTGGAAAGTATAAAATCAACCCTGAGTCGATAATGTTGTTATCAGCATCCAGGAAATTTGCAAAAACCGCTTGTCGCGGTTGTAAGAGTTTGTGGCTAATGTGTCCGGCTATGTTCTGCACGGCCGGACCGGAAACGCGAATAATACCGACACCGCCGTTACCCGGCGGTGTTGCGATGGCCGCAATGGTATCTTTTGAAAGGTTATTCACATTTGTCAGTTATTTTCTGCTTCAATCTGACGGGTGATATACCACTGTTGAATGATAGACAATGAATTGTTACAAACCCAATACAGTACCAGACCTGCTGGAAAAAACAGGAAGAAAACGGTAAATATGAGAGGAAACAGTTTCATTATCTTGGCCTGTAACGGGTCAATCGGCGCAGGATTCAGACTTTGCTGAATCTTCATGGTGATACCCATTAAAATAGGCAAAATGTAAAAAGGGTCTTGCGCAGATAGATCCTGCACCCACAAGGCAAAATCAACCTGGCGCAATTCTACGGTTTCCACCAATACCCAGTATAAAGAGATAAATACTGGAATCTGTACCATAATGGGTAAACAACCGCCCAACGGATTGACTTTCTCCCGTTTATACATGGCCATCATTTCAGTATTGAAACGCTGTCTGTCGTCTTTGAATTTTTCCTGCATTTCTTTCAACTTTGGCTGAATTTTACGCATTTTGGCCATTGATTTGTAACTGGCCTGAGACAGTTTGAAGAACAGCAGCTTAATGCACAAAGTCACACCCAGAATAGACAGCCCCCAGTTACCAACATAATCGTGGATTTTGTTGAGCAACCAGTAAATGGGTTTGGCAATAATGGTTAACCAGCTGTAATCAACTGTCAGTTCCAGTCCCTTCGCCACCGCTTCCATGGCAGGCTGAATTTTTGGACCGACATAGAGTTGAGAGGTCAAAACAGTGTTCGAATTTCCATCAACATTGACTGCAGGAGAATACGAACCAATAACATAACGCCAGTCTTTTAACTCTTTGGTATAAAAGTGGTTTTCCTCATCGGCAGGCGGCACCCAGGCAGCGGCAAAGTAATGCTGAATCATAGCGCTCCAGCCGCCTTTACTCACGACATTCAGATTTTCCTCGGCCATATCTTCAAAATCGATTTTCTGATATTTATCTTCTTCAGTATAAACCACACCACCGGCATAAGTGCGAATGAAGTTATTACCCTTTTTGTCGGAATAAGGCACTCTCAACAATTGCGTATATTGTCTGCCTGACCAGGGTTGAGTGGAATTATTTTTGACACTCTGATTTAGAATGACGTCATAACTGCCGCGTTTGAATACATATGTTTTAGTGACAGCCAAACCTTCATTATTTGTCCAGGTTAACGGAACGCTCAGACTGTCTTCACCTGCCTGCAATTGGTAAGTGTCTTTATTTGCAGAAAAAATGGCGTGATGGTCGGGCGCTGCGGCTGAACTACCGCTGGCAATTAAACCGCTTTGCGCTAAAAACAGTTTTTCGATACTACTGTCAAACAGTCTTACCGGTGAAGTATCAATTTTTTCCGGCTCCAGACCAACCAGTTTACGCAATTTATTGACGTAAGTGTTTTCTTTTTCTTTAGGATACTGCAGTAAATCGAGATTACGTAAGGTACCTCCCTGGGTGTCAATTTCTAAAGCAAAAACATCGGTTATAACACGGATTATTTTACTGGAGGGTATGGTTGCCAAAGGCACTGCTTCTGCACTTTCTACGCTGGCATCAACTTGCTGTTCACCGCCAGCTGTTGGTAAATCTTCAGTGCTATCACTAACATTTGGGGTTTCGGAGACTATCGCTTGCGGCTTAGGGCCGTAATCAAATTGCCATGCTTCCCAGAGCATATAGGAAATCATCACGAATGCCATGATGAGTACAAATCTAAGATTATCCATTATTATCTACCAAATTATTCTGGAACAGGTTAATGCCGCCTTTGTAAAAAGGCAGCATTTTAACAGTCGTCTGAGAATAAGGTAAAAATCTTTGTCGGCTCCGTGAAGTTGAATGCTTCTAAGCCATAACTTGAACAGCCCGAGAATTTTCATTGAATTCTCTCAGACAGGGGATTTATAAAGAGTTTATAAATCCTGATACGGGTTATGAACAGGAATCGCATCGATTTACCAGTTTAAGCCAATGCCTTTCCAA
>CAYYSO010000124.1:0-6840 GCA_964474415.1 uncultured Methylomarinum sp.
GTATCTACTCATCCGGTAGTTATTTAGCGGCTGTAGGATATTGATTTATCAGGACGCGTTAATACATCCCTGTAGCTCTGTGCAAAATCCTTGTTGCACAAGCCTGATAAATCAATATCCTACACCCACCTTTTTTGAGGGGGCGAGTAGTTACGTTGAATCTACAATAAAAGTTTTAAGCAGGGTAATGATGTCGGCCATACCTTTTTCAAGGTTTTTCCCGATTTCAGGCATAGTGATTTCCCCCTCTGTTTTACCTGCAGCCCAATTTGCAACGACCGTAAGAGATGCATAATTAATATCCAGTTCTCTTGCCAATGCTGCTTCGGGCATTCCTGTCATACCGACTAAATCACAGCCGTCTCTTTCCATGCGGCTGATTTCTGCAGGAGTTTCCAGCCTTGGTCCCTGTGTACATCCATAAGTTCCTTTGTGGGTCACTGCTATGTCCGCAGTACTGGCCGCGTGAATCAGGCGTTCTCGTAATGCAGGGGTATAAGGCCAGGTGAAATCTATATGAGTGACTTGTTCAAGGTTGTCGGCAAAGAAGGTATGTTCTCTGCCGTAACTATAATCAATTATTTGATCGGGAATGCACAGATGAGACGGCGCCATTGCTGCTGAGATACCGCCAACTGCAGCCACGGCAATAATTTCTGTTACCCCCAGCTGTTTTAAACTCCAGATATTGGCCCGGTAATTGATTTTATGGGGTGGAATAATGTGTGGGTCACCATGTCTGGATAGAAAAATAAGTTTATGTCCATTCAATTTTCCAATGATAAAGGGTGCTGACGGGTTGCCGTAAGGTGTGGATATTTTTTCCTGTCCGGTGATGGTTAATTCGCTGATTTGGGCGAGCGCCGATCCACCGATAATAGCCAGGGTCATGATGATTCCTTGCAGGCATAGATACCTGCCACATTTCTGAGATAACCTTTGTAGTCCATGCCATAACCAAACAGATAACGGTTTTCAACTTCCAGACCGATAAAGTCGGCAGTAACAGGTTTTGGATGACCTAGTTTTTTATCTACTAGAACGGCGCTGTAGATGGTAGCGGCTCCCTGTTCCTGACAATACTGGAAGATGGCTGCCAGAGTGAGGCCTTCATCGAGAATATCATCAATGATCAGTACTGTTCTTTGTTTAAGCGAGGTAGCCGGTTTCAGAATCCATTGAATTTCACCGCCAGCCGTGGAATGACCATAACGGCTGGCGTTAATCGCATCGACTGTTAATGAAAAATTTAACCGGGTCAGTAGCTTACCAGTAGTGACCAGGCCACCATTCATAACGCATAACAGTACGGGATTTTTTTTACCCAGCTGCCGGTTAATCTGTGTGGCCATTGAATCGATGGCTGCTTCTACTTGCTGTTCGCTGTACAGTAGATCGGCTGTCTGTTCAACGAGTTTGATTTCTTTAAGCATATTGAAACCTGAGCTGGGTGATTTTTTCAGAAACTTGTTGCCATTGCTGCGAAGCTAACAATGAAGATCGGGATGTGTGTATTTTGCCTCGCATATTTTTTAGTCGCCTTTCTCTTTCAGGGTTGTGGGTAATGGCAATACTATCCAAAATCTGTTCAGCGGCAGCCGGGTTATTACATACTAAAACCATGTCACAACCGGCTTGTTGTGCAAGGCGCGCACGTTCTGTGAAATTCCCGACCGTAGCGGCTCCTTCCATGCTTAGATCGTCACTGAATACTGTGCCATCGAAATGTAATTCATCACGTAAAATTTGTTGTATCCATTTGTAGGAAAATCCGGCGGGCAAATCATCAACTGCAGGATATACCACATGTGCCGGCATAATAGCTTCCAGACCTTCAGCTATCAATTGTTTGAAGGGAATCAGGTCCTTGCTGCGGATGCTGTTCAGGTCACGATCATCTACCGGCAATGTTAAATGTGAATCCAGGGCGACAGCACCGTGTCCGGGAAAGTGCTTGCCTGTTGCCGCCATACCGGCTCTTTGCATACCTTTTCTGAATTGACTGGCGTATTCTGTCGCCAGGCGACTGTCCTGTGAGAAGGAACGGTTGCCAATAATTTCACTGATACCGCAATCGATATCGAGAACCGGTGCAAAGCTGAAATCAACTCCTACCGTCAGTAACTCCACCGCCATTAACCAGCCGGCCGGTTCAGCCAGTTCTGGCTGGTTAGCGTATGTCATTGCTGAAGGCAACCGGGTAAAACCGTTTTGGAAACGTTGTACACGTCCGCCTTCCTGGTCAACGGCAATTAATAACTCGCCATTTCTTAGCGTGCGTATTTGTTTAATCAGCTCGCTGACTTGTTGTGGATTTTCATAATTTCGGGAAAATAAAATAATGGCCCCAGTATTGGGGTGACGAATTTTCTCTTTGTCGTACTGAGAGAGAGTTTGTCCCTCAATATCGATCATGACTGGGCCAATGGCCTGTTGCTTACTCATGCTAGTAAAAGTAAAAATTTGGAATATACTGTTTATAGACCTCTTGGGAGTGGGAATGAAATTATTTGTGCATTCCTTAAGAGGGGCATTTTAAAGAAATATTATATGAGGAAAAAGTGTGAGAGTTTTGGTTTTATTAGTCAGTATATTGATGTTTTCCGGTTTTGTTCATGCGGCTGATGATGAAGATGTAACAAAAGAAGTGGAAGTGGAATATTTAGAAATGAAACCCAAATTTACTGTCAATCTGGCAGAGCGTAACAAGTATATGGTGATTAATGTGCAATTGCTGATTGAAGGTGAAAAATATATTGAAAAAGTAAAAAAACATATGCCGTTATTAAGACATACATTAATTATGTTGTATAGCGGCTTACCTTCTGATGAAGTGCAAACAATGGAACAACGTGAGGCTTTAAGGAAAAAAACCAAGCGGGCTATTGTGGACGCGCTGGACAAATATGCAAATAGTGATGGTTTTCGGGATGTGTTTTTTACTGAATTCTTAGTCCAGTAAACGGGTTTGTAAGGCCTGCCTGAGAATAGACAATATTTCTTTTATTTGTTTTTCACTGTACGGATTCGCATCAAATTTTCCCCATACCGGGGCTGGCCAGGCTTTATCTGTTCGATAACGCACAATATGATGAATATGCAATTGTGGCACCAGGTTGCCGATAGCGGCAATATTCATTTTGTCAGCATTATAAATTTCCACCAGTTTTTCACTCAGGAAGCAGGATTCTTGCTGCAATAGTTGACGATCCACTTCCTGTAGCTGATAAACTTCAGTAATTCCTTTTCTTTCCGGTACCAGAATACACCAAGGGTATTGGCTGTCATTCATCAGCAGTAGCCGAGATAACTTAAACTGTCCGATTTCAACGCAATCTTGTTCCAGGCGTGGATGTAATTGAAAATTCATGGAGCTATTGAGTTTTGATGGTTAAAACCGTAATAATAGACGATCAGTAAGATATTCCTCAAAATGAACGATCATTCGATATTATTAAAATAAAAATAAAAGGTTGAGAGATGTCAGTGCAAGGTTCTTTTGTTCAGCAAAATATTAACGAAAATAAATTGGCGGTTTCGTTTCGTTTGTTAATGGGCTTATATGCCATTATCCCTTTATGTTTTTTGATTAAATGGGCGGATGGTTTGTTCTGGGGGGGCTATTTGCTGACTCATTTGCCCAGTAGTCCAACCCATTTTGTGCTGTTTCAAATTTTGTTTGGCACTCCGCACATTGTTGCCAGCGCTATATTGTTGAGTAGTAACCGGGACTATCTTAAATTTTATAGATTCAAAATTCTGGCGATGACGGTTTTTATTATTGTCTTTTTTGGTATCGGCAGTCTTTTTATTCCCTATAAGGCGCTTTATATTATTACCGCATGCTGGACAGTTTATCATGTTTTTAAACAGCAACATGGTATTGGTAAGGCGGTATGTCGCCTGCCGGGGTGGGCCTTTTATCTGTTGCTGTGGTTGAGTGTGACGGCGGGTATATTTGTTTATATGGGTATTTTTTTAAAAAACAGCCTGGATCCTCAGCAGGCAGAATGGATACGGGAGATTGCAGCCGCTTTAACAGCGCTTTTGGTCGCGGCCTCAGTTGTTTGTCAACGCTATGTACCCACGACTTTTGGAAAATTTTTTCTGTGGGGAAATACTCTGTTGATTGTCAGTAGCTTTTATTTGTATAGCCAGCAATTTTATTTTCTGGCGATATTGATACCACGGCTGGTACATGATGCCACGGCTTATATTTTTTATGTGACCCATGATTACAATAAACATTATCAACAGCCGCAAAACTGGATTTATCAATATGCTGCACGTTGTCATTTGCATGTATTTATTGTGTTGCCGGTACTTTCTTTTGCCCTGGCATTTTTACTACAGGCTTATGGCAATGATGTGGTGAATGTTATCACCCAATACCTGTTTGGCACTGAAATTTATAAGGCTGTTACGCTCGGTTTTCTGGGGTATTTGGCGCTAATGCATTATTATACCGAGGCTTTTGTTTGGGCGGCAGGTTCGCCACTCAGGCAGTATATTCGCTTTAAAATATGAGTGGATTAATATCTTGCCAGTTACATGATTATATAGAAATAGTCTGTTTGTATAAATATCGTGTCAGATTGACCCTGAAAGACCGGCAACTGATTGAAGGTAACGCTATAGATATCTGTATCGATGCGAAAAAATGTGAATATTTGATTGTGGATGATGGTCGAAAATGTCAGGTTGAGCTGAATCAACTGACCAAAATGGAGGTACTGTCAGCAAATGCAGTATTTACAGCGGTGGTGTTTTAGAAAAGGCCGCGAAGTGCAGAGCACTGTATACCATTGACTAGCGTTCACAACCTCTGCACATCGAACAAGGAATATTATTCAATGGTAAATCCAACTTTAATGGTTACCTGCCAGTGGGCGATTTTTCCGTTGTCAATATGACCGCGGGTTTCGAGGACTTCAAACCAGCGCATGTTTTTGACAGTTTGTGATGCTTTGTTAACAGCGTTTTCAATAGCCTGTTGCATACCATCACAGGAAGAACCGGTGAGTTCTATTTTTTTATAGACATGATTAGACATGAGAGGTTCCTATTTGTTGGTAATAAGTGTTCAGTTCCTGTAAGCGTTGTGGCGTGCCAACATCCATCCAGAAACCATTAAATTTTTCGCCGCTGATCCGATTGTTTGGCATGGCTTGCCTTAATAAGGGACCGAGTTTAAGTTTGCCATGTAATGAGTGAGAAAACAACTTGGGGTGATATAAACCAATGCCGCTGTATGTCAGTTTGTTCGGACCATGTTCTGACAATAACCCATTTGCAGCTAAAAAAAAGTCGCCTTGCAGATGATGTTTCGGATTTTTGATGAGAACCAGATGCGCTAGGTCAAAGTTCTTCTCTCTTAAAGAAGATAATGGAAAATCGCAGGCTATGTCACCATTGATCACCAAAAAAGGGCTGTTTCCGAGCAATGGCAGAGCTTTTATGATGCCACCGGCCGTTTCCAGGCCGGTTTCGCCTTCGAAGGAATATTCGATGTTGGCGCCCAGTGTTTGACCATTCCCAAAGTAGTTTTTTATTTGTTGGCCCAGGTGTGCGAGGTTAATGACAATCTCGATATAACCCGCTGAGACCAAATTTTCAATGGTGTATTGAATCAATGGCTTGTTGTCAACCGATAATAACGGTTTTGGCGTTTTGTCCGTTAATGGGCGCATGCGCTCGCCGCGTCCGGCGGCTAGAATCATGGCTCTCATAGTTTACTTTGGTAGAATGGAAGAATTTGCGTTTGCAGAAAATACCGATAGTCTGCCAGCTCGGGATAAGCTTGGCAGATTTGTATAACATAGCCCATGGTACGGGGAATATCGGCCAGGTATCCCGGTTTGTTATCGCGTAGATGCAAACGGGCAAAAATACCGATGGCTTTCAGGTGGCGTTGTAATCCCATTAAATCAAACCAGTGTGTAAATGTGCGGAGATCATTGTTGATTAGACCGGCAGTTGAGAGTCGCTGGTAGTATTGTTGCATCCATTGTTCAACCTGCTGTTGCGGCCAGCTGATATAACAATCCCGGAGTAATGAAACCAGGTCATAAGTAATGGGGCCAATAACCGCATCCTGAAAATCAATGACGCCGGGAGATCGATTCTTTAATACCATAAGATTACGCGAATGAAAGTCTCTGTGTACGCAAACCTGAGGCTGGGCAAGAGCTGAATCAATTAACAATGCGTTTAATTGAGTTTGCAAACGTTCCGGTATTTTAATGCTCAATAGATTTTGCAGAAACCATTCATAAAATATTGTGAGTTCCTTACGTAATAGAGCTTCATCATAACAGGACAATTGATACTGCTGTATATTAGTTTGTGTTTGCAGATTTAATAAACTGTTGAATGCAGCCTGATATAGCTGGTCGGCTGTGTCGACGGTCAGTTGATCGAGAAAATTGCTGCAGCCAAAATCTTCCAGTAACAGAAAACCTTGTTCAACATTTTGTTGATAAATTTCGGGGACATGGATATTCGAATTTTTTAACAAGTCTGCAATTCTGATAAAGGGTTCGGTATTTTCTTTATCCGGGGGGGCATCCATGACAATGTGTCGACCGGCGGAATGGAAGACGCGAAAATAACGTCTGAAACTGGCATCAGTTGAAGCCGGCTTAAAATCGTGAATCTCAAAACCAAGGTCATTGTTGAGCCAATTAATAATAGCTTCAGCGCGAATATCTGGGATTGCCAGGGACATTATTTATTAATCTATAACTAAACTAAGGTAAAATACTTCCTCTTATTTTATTCGATTTTAAACCACTTAAGCCATTAACCCTAACGCATTTATGCATTTTCGTTTATTTTCCG
>CAYYSO010000125.1:0-6757 GCA_964474415.1 uncultured Methylomarinum sp.
CTTTCGTCTTTCGTCTTTCGTCTTTCGTCTTTCGTCTTTCGTCTTTCGTCTTTCGCTGATTTAAGTATAGGCATTTAGAATCGTTATATTCCCGATTAGTCTGCCTGACGTCTTAAAAACGCAGGAACATCCAGGTAATCCAGATCCATATCATTTTTCGGTTGCGCACCAAATCGTGTTTCTCTGGTTTCAGGCCTGTTCTGACGAATCACAGTAGGCTTGTCCAGCACATCGTAATTGACTTCACCGGTTGTGGCTTTCTGTACCAGCTTAACCGGAGCGCTCACAGCAGCTGACTCACCCATACCGGTAGCAACAACTGTCACCTTAATACCATCACCCATTTCCGGGTTAATGGCTGTACCTATTTTCATGTCCGCATCTTCAGATGCAAAAGTATGCATAATACTGCCAATTTCATCAAATTCGGTCAGATCCATTTCTGCCGCTGTAATATTAACCAGAATTCCTTTTGCCCCCTGCAAACTGATATCTTCCAACAGAGGGCAAGCAATTGCTTTTTCCGCTGCCTCTCTGGCACGGTTATCGCCATCGGCTACACCTGTCCCCATAATTGCAGTACCCATGTTTGTCATGACTGTTTTAACATCTGCGAAATCGACATTAATCAAACCCGGGTGCGTAATCAGCTCAGTAATTCCCTGTACAGCATCCAGTAATACGTCATTGGCCGCCTTAAAGGCATTAGTCAAGGACAGGTTATTACCCAATACCGGTAACAATTTTTGATTCGGAATAATGATCAGCGAATCAACATATTTTTCCAGTTCCTTAACGCCGGCTTCGGCTACTGCCTTTTTCTTTTTCCCTTCAAAGTCAAAAGGTTTGGTCACTACGGCAACAGTCAAAATACCTAGTTCTTTTGCTACCTCCGCTATAACCGAGATAGCACCGGTGCCGGTTCCTCCCCCCATGCCGGCAGTTAAAAAGATCATATCCGCATCTCCAATCTCTTCTTTAATGCGATCTTTATTTTCTTCAGCCGCCTGTTTGCCGACTTCAGGCCGGGTTCCAGCCCCTAAACCTTTTGTCAATTCTACACCCAGCTGAATTTTAGTTTCGACATTCAGCCCTCTTAGCGCCTGAGCATCGGTATTAGCACAAAGAAATTGCACCCCGTCAATACTGCCCTCAACCATATGATCTACAGCATTGCCACCACCGCCACCAACGCCAATCACTTTAATGACGGCATTTTCACTACACATATCCACCAATTCATATTTCATTTTCAACCTCTTACACACCTGAATACTAAAAATTACCCTGGAACCAGTTTTTCATTCTCGCTAACAAGCCGGCGCCCTCATCAGCCAGCCCGTCTATTTTACCCTGATGCTCCTTTCCATACATTAACAAGCCAACCCCTGTAGAATAAATTGGATTTTGCACTACATCTGTTAAGCCAGACACATGCTGAGGAACACCTACGCGAACCGGCATATGAAATATTTCTTCCGCCAATTCCACCAACCCCATTACCTTAGAGCTGCCGCCGGTTAAAACCATACCGGCAGCAATTAAATCTTCATAACCGCTACGTCTGAGCTCTGCCTGAACCAGCAACATCAACTCCTCATAACGCGGCTCAATAATTTCCGCCAGATTCTGAGCAGAAATTTTTCTGGGTTCTCTGTCCCCAATACTGGGAACATCAATTATTTGCTGTGCATCAGCCAACTGCGTCAAAGCACTGGCATAACTTTTTTTAATTTCTTCCGCATTTTTTGTCGGTGTTCGTAATGCCACAGCAATATCATTGGTAACCTGATCACCGGCAATCGGAATCACTGCTGTATGTTTGATAGCGCCCTCTGAGAAAATCGCTATATCGGTGGTACCGCCACCGATATCTATCAAACAAACACCGAGTTCCTTTTCATCATCCATTAACACCGAGGTACAGGACGCTAACTGTTCCAGCACGATGTCATCCACTTCCAGACCGCACCGCCTTATGCATTTGATAATATTCTGCGCCGCACTGACACTACCTGTCACCATGTGTACCTTGGCCTCCAAGCGGATACCTGACATTCCAATCGGCTCCTTGATCCCCTCTTGCTGATCAATGACAAACTCTTGTGGCAGAATATGTAAAATTTTCTGATCAGCAGGAATGGCAACAGCCCGGGCGGAATCAATCACCCGGTCAATATCGTATTGCGTCACTTCCTTATCTTTAATCGCCACAATACCGTGCGAATTCAGACTCTTGATATGGCTTCCTGCAATTCCGGCAAACACGGATTTAATCTGACAGCCGGCCATCAATTCAGCCTCCTCAATGGCTCGCTGGATGGAATTAACCGTTGCCTCCAGATTAACCACCACCCCTTTTTTCAGTCCCTTTGAAGGAGCAGTTCCGATACCAATCACTTCCATCTCATCACCACCGTTGAATTCACCAACAACAGCAGCAACCTTGGAAGTACCAATATCCAATCCTACTAATAAATTACGTTCTGTCTTTTTAGCCATTTTTATGCTCAATAAGCGTTTATGCCTGATTTTTTTTATTGTCCACTGCTTTCCAGTTTATTTCTTCAGCATCAATCTTCCATGTCACGGCATAGCCATTCGGATATCTCAAATCCACTGTCGCAATCTTTGCTATCTGTTCCTCACCCAATAAATCAACCGTTTTCAAAAATCGCTGAATATTCTTCAACGGTGTTGTTCTTCCCAGTTTTATTTCCATACCACTTGTCAACTTCACTTTCCACGCTCTCCTTTCATTGACATAAAACGCCTTCAATTTCATTGCCTGATCCTGCAGGGCTATCGAAAGTCCTTTCATGACTTCCAGCAATTGTTTCTCCTGTCCATCAGGCCCTGAAATCAAGGGAAGTTGTGCAAACTCATTCCGATTGTCCGGAACAAACATCTCCCCCTGGTTATTTAACAGTCCATATTTACCCCAGCGTGCAACCGGCTTTTGTTCACTGATCTGTACTTTAATGGCATCCGGCCATACCCTCTTTACACTCACTTTCTCAGCCCAGGGCAAGGCTTTTACAGACTGCTGTATCTGTTGCAAATCAGCATTATAAAAACCATGCATAATCTGTTTTCCAATCACCCGTTTGATTCTGTCTTTAGCAATATATTGAAACGCCCCTTCAACTCTGACATATCTGACCGGCATCAGATCAGCTCCCTGCGCTTTAATCTCCCGCCAACCGAAGCACGCAGCCAAAACCAATACCATGCCGACCAATGCCAGTTTAAAAAAGGCAACCTTAGTCATGAATCACCCTTCCTCCATCCCATTCCTTAGCCTTTCGTCTAAAAACTGGTTTCCAAAATTCGCCAAACCAGTTCGTCAAAATCACAGCCTGCGGCTTTTGCAGCCATTGGCACCAGGCTGTGATCCGTCATGCCCGGTACTGTATTCACTTCAATTAATTGTACTTGCCCCGCTTCATCGATAAACGCATCAACCCGCGCCCAGCCTTTTACGGCAAGTCCTTCACATGCCCTGACGGCCAATTCTTTTAATGTTTTCTCATCTTCTGCCTGCAACCCACAGGGACAGTGATATTGGGTGGTATCAGCCTGGTATTTAGCCTCATAATCATAAAATTCATTCGGCGTTTGCAGCCGAATCACCGGTAGTGCATCATCATTTACAACTGCGATGGTATATTCTTCTCCTGTCACCCATTGCTCTGCATAAACATCACATTCAAATTCGGCCGCCACGCGTAATGCCTGCCGCAGTTCCGCCCGGTTTTCAGCCCGACTCATCCCCAGACTCGAGCCTTCCTGAGCCGGTTTTACAATCATCGGAAACGCCATGAATTCGATACAGGCATCAATATCATTTTCATCTTTCAGCACGGTCCATTTAGGCGTCTGCAGCCCCATCCCCTGCCAACACAATTTGGTTCTCAGTTTATCCATAGTCAATGCGGAGGCCATAACACCGGAACCGGTATACGGAATATTCAAGACTTCCAGAACACCTTGCAATACGCCATCTTCCCCTCCCCGGCCATGAATAATATTAAACACCCGGTCAATATTTTTACCGGCCAAGGCGTTGATCGGGCTATCCGTTACATCAATCGGCATTACCTCAATACTCTTGCGTTTAAGCGCCTCATACACCGCTGTACCGCTATTGAGCGAAATTTCTCTTTCCGCAGATCTGCCACCCATTAATACGGCTACTTTACCAAACTCAGCCGGATTATTAATGATTAACGGCTTCATGTTTTTTCGCCCACTTTACACACTTCAGTTTGCAAACTGACACCCTGCTTTGCTTTCACCTGGCCTTGTATGTAATCAATCAATGTTTCTATATCAATCGCCGAGGCATTCCCCTGGTTTTCGATAAAATTGGCATGTTTTTCGGAAACACAGGCACCGCCAATGGAATACCCCTTCAAACCGCAGGCTTCAATGAGTCTGGCCGCATAATCACCCGGCGGATTTTTAAACACCGAGCCACAGGTCGGCTTGTTGGTTGGTTGCGTTAAAGACCGCTGTTCCAGCAATTCTTTAATTTTCTGCTGGCTCAATACCGATTTGCCTTGCTTTAATTTCAGCTCCACCGACAAAAACCATTCATTCTCTCCCCATTTCACAGAACGGTACGCCACTTCGAACTCGTCTTTATCACGCTTGCTGACAACGCCATGCTGATTAATCATTTCTACAGTTTCGACAATATTCCAGGTTTCACCGCCGAAGGCACCGGCATTCATTTTTAACGCACCGCCCATAGTCCCAGGAATTCCAGCCAGAAATTCGGCACCGGTCAACTCCAGATCAACACAAAAACGCGCTACATGAGCGCAAGGTACCCCGGCTTCTACATAGACCTTGCAGGAATCTATCAACTGCATTTCTTTCAATCGACCACGCGTATTGATGACAGTCCCGCGTATACCTCCGTCACGAACCAGCAAATTACTACCCAGACCCAGCCAATAAATCGCCTCATTTTCCGGCAGGCATTTAATAAATTGGATTAAATCATCCTTGCTTTCCGGCAAATACATTTTTTCCGCCGGACCGCCCACACGCCAACTGGTATATTTAGCCAATGGCTCGTCTTTCAGTAATGTCCCTTTCATGATCATGACTTTAGAGCCTCGGTCAATTTTTCCGGTAATTCAGCAGCAATTTGGCCAACATTACCGGCCCCCATAGTCAAAATGACATCATCTGCCTGTACTATCACCGCCAGTATTTCCGGTAATTCCTCCCGGTTTTTTACAAATACCGGATCAACCTGTCCCCGGGTACGTATAGCACGACACAGTGTTTTGCCATCTGCACCGTTTATCGGCTGTTCACCGGCTGAATAAATATCCAGCAACACCAGCACATCCACGGTAGACAGGACCTCGACAAAGTCTTCAAATAAATCCCGGGTACGCGTGTAGCGGTGCGGCTGAAAAACCACCACCGAACGTCTGTCCGGCCAGGCCTGACGCATCGCTTCCAGCGTTGCCGCAAGCTCTCGGGGGTGATGCCCATAATCATCCAGCAAAGTTAATTTGCCGTCGTCATAATCAATATCGCCATTAATCTGAAAACGTCTGCCTATACCTTTAAACTCTTGCAGGCTTTTGATAATGGCCTGATCATCGACACCCAGAGTGGTTGAAATAGTAATCGCCGCCAATGCATTGAGCATATTATGCCACCCCGGCATATTCAGCTTAACGTGTATTGGCGGATAGTTTCCCCAACGCAATACGCTAAAACAGGTCTGCATGCCATCTTGTTTAATCGCTACCGCTCTGACATCTGCATCTTCATGTACGCCATAGGTTTTAACCGGTTTGGATATGTCTGGCAGAATTTCCCGGATTCCAGCATCATCCAGACACATGACAGCCAAACCGTAAAATGGCAAATGGTGTAGAAATTCGATAAAAGTCTCTTTTAGGCGCCGATAGCTACCGCCATAGGTTTCCATATGATCCTGGTCAATATTGGTCACTATCGCCATCATTGGTTGCAGATGTAAAAAGGAGGCATCACTTTCATCCGCTTCAGCCACCAAATATTTACCCAACCCCAGTTTCGCATTGGTGCCTGCGCTATTCAGTCGCCCCCCTATTACAAAGGTTGGATCCAGGCCATCTTCTGCGAGAATGCTGGCTGTCAGACTGGTTGTTGTGGTTTTGCCGTGGGTTCCGGCAACCGCGATTCCAAAACGAAAACGCATCAATTCAGCCAGCATTTCAGCCCGTGGAATCACTGGAATTCTACGTTTATAAGCGCCTTTCACTTCAGGATTTTCTCTGGCAACCGCAGTAGATGTTACGACCACATCAACATCAGCAATATTTTCTTCCATATGTCCGTAATAGACCTGAACACCTTGTTCAACCAGTCGTTGTGTCGCGGCGCTTTGCTTGATATCCGAGCCGGAAACCTGATAGCCAAGATTGGATAAAACTTCAGCAATCCCACTCATTCCGGTACCGCCGATACCCACAAAGTGAATCTTGTCGATGTTTCCCAAAATCTGCGCTGGGTGCAAATCCGGCCTGCTCATTTACGCCGCCTCCGCAATACAATGTTCTGCAACCATTTGAGTCGCATTCAACTGTGCTTTCTGTTTTGCAGCCCGGCTCATCGCCGCTAAATCTGTCATTATTTTTTTGACTGCATTCATTAATGTTTCTTCATTTAATTGATTCTGTGGTAATAGTATCCCGGCGCCGGCATCGCTCAAATAACGCGCATTAGCTGTCTGATGATCGTCTAT
>CAYYSO010000126.1:0-6717 GCA_964474415.1 uncultured Methylomarinum sp.
GGATCAACTGTTTGCCTGACGGTAAAAGGATAACTTTGCAATCTCTCACCATCAGCGGCAATAACGGCGCGAATAGAACGTAACGGCGTAACGAAACCATCGTCCGCAAGGGTTTGGTACATTTGCGTGACATCCATAGGAGTCAGAGGAGTAGCACCCAATAGTAGTGAAGGGAACAAATCAACTGGCCTGCTAACTCCCATATTACGTAATGTTTTCGCCGTTCTGGCAATACCCACATCCATACCCAGTCTTACAGTCGCCAGATTATAGGAATGACTCAATGCGGTATGCAGTTCAACTTCACCATGCTCCTTGTTATCATAATTCTTAGGGCTCCAGTCTTTACCTTTTGGTCCTTTCACGGTAATGGCAGAATCACTGATTTTAGTCGTTATGGTATATTTATCCGGATATTCCAGAGCTGTCAGATAAACAACCGGTTTAATCAATGATCCAATCGGCCTGACGGCATCCAGGGCCCGGTTAAAACCGGCTGAGGAAGCATGCCGACTACCTGCTAAAGCGACAATTTCACCACTGTCGCGACGAGTTACAATAGCAGCTGTTTCCAGTTTGTTTATTCTGGGTCTTTTTTCCAGTTGTTGTAATTTATCTTTTACCGTTTTTTCAAGGGTGCTTTGAACGCCGGTATCCAGTGTGGTAAAAATACGTAACCCTTCTGAGGTTAAATCATCTTCTCTGTATTCCTGCCTTAATTGTCTTTTGACCAGATCCAGAAAAGCCGGATAACGATTGGCTGAACGATGCACCCTGGACACCACTGCTAATTTCTGTTTTTTAGCAACAATCGCTTGTTTTTTGGTGATATAGCCCTGGCGGTGCATTTCATCCAGCACCAGATTTCTACGCTTGATAGCTCGATCAGGATATTTTCTGGGGTCGTAATATGACGGCCCTCTCACCAAGGCAACCAGTGCGGCAATTTTATCCAGAGGCAGGTTTTTTAACGGTCGGCCAAAATAAAATTCACTGGCTAAACCAAACCCATGTACTGCGCTGGCGCCATCCTGACCGAGATAAATCTCATTTAAGTAGGCTTCCAGAATATCATCTTTGTCAAAACGATATTCCAGTATCAGCGCCATTAACGCTTCATTGAATTTGCGCCATAAACTTCTTTCGGAAGTCAGATAGAAATTTTTGACCAACTGCTGCGTAATCGTACTGCCGCCTTGTACAACGCCGCCTGCCTTAAAGTTAGCCCACATGGCTCGGGCGATGGATTTAAATGACAAACCAAAATGCTGATAAAAATCCCTGTCTTCCGTTGCCAGCAAACCTTGAATCAGGTAATCGGGGGTGTTTTCCAGTTTTATCAAAACCCTGTCTTCTTTACGGGTTGGATAAAAGCTGCCAATTTGAACAGGGTCCATCCTGACAATGGCTAATTCACCCGAAGTTGTCAGATCAACAATTCTGGACACAACTCCATTGCTGAAAGTGATTTTCAATTTCCGGTTTTCCTGCAATTTGTCCCAAAATTGAAAACTTCTGGAATTTATATAGACATGCGCGCCCTTTAAATAATAAGTACCTTGTGACGACAAATGATAATCACGGCGATAATGCAGTTGTAGAAGTATATCCTCGATTTTTTTTGCGGTTAGCTTATAGCCGGTATATAACTCAAGTGGACTGGCATAGACTCTGGCAGGAATAGACCAACGTTTGCCGGCAAATTGTTTCCGTACCGTATAATCCAGATAACCAAGATAAGAAAAAAAAATAAATCCACTTAAAACAAAAAAATAAATCAATGATTTTTTAAGCCATGACATTGATTGAGGTTGATTTTTTTTTGTTTTTTTGACTACCTTTTTTGTTTTGCTTTTAGTTTTTCTTGCCATTTAGTCACGGATTATTTATTCAGAGGTACAAAGCCAGCGTTAAACACTGACTTTTTCAACGTCATATTATCTTATAATGATGAATGAATAGCGACTGAATAGGAATTGAAGAATGTTCAATTATACTTTGCGCGGTTATGTTTACGGAATTTTATGATCGAGTCGTTTTATTCGAGAACAACGACTGCACGGACAGATAGTTTATCTCCTACACCTGAATCTTTATTAGGCAATATCTGCATCCTCCATATCCCTGTGAGTCATATATTTACAGCGCATCTGAGATTAACCACAGGCCTGCTCTGCCAGCGAAAAATGAGCTACCCATTAATTTTTGTTACTGCTTTAGATTCCTCAGCATTAATCAACTTTCCTATTGAAATGGAATTACTTTTCAATAAATTAACTTCGGGTCTGCCAAAAATATAGCCTTGGGCAAAATCAACTCCTATCTCCTTTAATTTACTGATGGTTTTAGGGGTTTCAACAAATTCAGCAATGGTTTTTTTACCTAATTGATTGGCAATCTCAGCCATTGACCTGACAAGTACCTGGTCAGTTTCGTCATTAATCAAGTTTTGGATAAACTGCCCATCAATTTTGACATAATCGACCGGAAAACTTTTTAGATAATTGAATGAGCAAAATCCGGCGCCAAAATCATCTAATGCAAATTTACATCCTAATGCTCTGATACTATTAATCATATCGCGCGTTTTTTCAAAATTTTCAACCGCAGCTGTTTCGGTGATTTCAAAAGTCAATCGACTGGCATCTACCCAGGTTAACTCAAGTTTATCTCTGATAGTCGGCAACAAAGCGACATCCTGAAAAGCAGCGCTGGATAAATTAATAGCTAAAGACAATCGTCCCATCTCTTCAGGAAGTTCCGACAGAAAATCAATTGCTGTCTCAACAACCCATAAATCGATGCTATGTATCAATCCCATTCTTTCCGCCGCTGGAATAAATTGATTCGGCATAATGATAATATTACCTTCACCTTTCATTCTAATTAATGCTTCATAGTGGGATACTTCACCATTACTCAGTTTTACAACCGGTTGATAGACCAAAAAGAGTTCATTTTCCAACAAAGCTTTTTTAATTATTGGAACCCAATAAATATCATGTCTTCTTTCTTTTACTGAAATATCGTTTTCATTAAACAACCAGATCATGTTTCTGCCATTTTCTTTGGCCGCATTACAAGCCTGGCGCGCGCGTAAAATCAACTCACTGGAATGATAAATTTTAGTGGTTGAATTAAGCATGGTAATTCCGATAGAAATTGAAATGCTGTAACAAACTTCACCGGTAAAAAATCTGGAATCCTCAACGGCTTTTTTTATCTTTTCAGCAAACGCAGTTGCCTGAGTTTCGGTCGTATTTCCAAGAAACAAACAAAATTCATCAGATCCAATGCGGGCAAACAGATTGTCTTTAGTAACAAATTTCCTGATCAATACCACTATTTCAACCAGCAACCTATCTCCAACATCAAAACCTTCCAGTTCGTTAATTAAACTGAAACGATCAATATCTATAAAAAACAATGCCCCATTCTGGGGCAATTTAGTACTTCTGTTAAGAATCAGGCGTAATTGCCGTTCAAAATTATTGCGGTTAAACAAACCAGTTAATTCATCATGCACGACCAGGTATTTCAGTTTTGAATCAACCACTTTTCTTTCGGCCAATTCATTAATCAAACGTTCTTCTTGTTTATGCCGTAAAAAACGCTCGTATTTCATGTTCAATAAAAAATCAACTATTAACAACAATTCGTTATAGTTGACAGGGATCTGGATCATATGAACCAGATAACGACCCAGATTATCGCTATTGTCCGTTTGACTAATAAAATTTTTATGCTTATTGCTGTGCGTTAAGATAACAAACGGAATAATTGATCCGTCAGAGGTGCCAGAAAGACTTTCGCACATTTCCCGTACCTGGCATTGCGGCAAATGTTCATTTATGACCACTAATCCGATTTGCTCAGGCCGGTTGTAATAAGTTCTGAGTATTTCATAAATTTTACTGCCGTCCTCAGCAACTCTAACATTATGATACCCTTTATCCTTCAGTAGCTTAGTTAATTTCCTGGCAACTTCCTCTTCATGCTCTGCAATTATTATTATTTTTTCTTTCAATGAATCGTAATTAGTCATAATACCAACCAAGCATTTCCCCTTTTGCTTACTTTTAAGTCCATAAGCAAGCATTAGTTCGTTACATTATTATCGATAGTTTATTTCTATCTATTCAGAGCCAAAGGATACAACACGCTGTTTTATAAGAACAAGATAATTTTTTCTGTATTGGGTTTTAGTTGAAACATCAATTGACTCAATGTTCACGTTTAATAACTCAAAACTTGTATTTATTTACAGGGCGTCTAGTCTTAATTTGCACGTTCAAGTGTCCTCAGACAATCATATCAAGTATAGGCTTAATTTTAAAATTTGGTAGTTTAAATACTTATGGTAACTTCTTTACAAACGAATTTAACAATTTTCGACCTTTTAAGGGGCGACTTGCAACTTGCTTCACCACCCAATATCTATTTTGAACTGAAAAGAATTATCAACGATCCTGCCAAATCAATGTCCGATGCAGCTTTTGTCATAGAAAAAGATGCCGCATTAGCACTGAAACTCATGAAACTTGTCAATAGCGCTTTTTATGGTTTCCCTTCCAGCATCACATCCATCCCCAGAGCAATCACTCTCATTGGTAACCAGGAACTACAGAATCTGGTTATCAGTACTGTCGTTATTGAACGTTTCTCAAATTTACCCGGCACCAGCATTTCTATGCACGATTTTTGGGCAAGAAACCTGAAATGTGCTTTGATTTCCAAAGAACTGGACACATACCTTGGTGGACAATATAGCGAGTCAATTTTTCTGTGTGGATTATTTCATGACATTGGTCAACTGGTTTTTTTTCGTCGCATTCCTGTTTTAGCTAGAGAAGTAGACTTGCTTTTACAAGCGCAACAGGAAATAACAACGGAAGATGAGGTTGAAATTGAAGAAAATATCATCGGTTTTAACCACTATCAAACCGGCGCTGAATTATGTCGGTTATGGCAACTCCCCGAGATTATAATTGAAAGCATTAGCTTACACTGTTTTCCAGATAATACTGATCAATATTGTACTATTGCATCCATTGTCAGACTGGCTAATTATTATTGCAAGCTTAACCTGAGCCATGATGGAATCATCAAAAATACACTGGGAATACCTGATTCTGAGGTAACCATGCTTATTGAAAAAGCTTATGATAACTTTGATATGATTTTTAAACTGTTTTATTCAAACTGACCTGAAAACTACTGGCATGTAGCGCCTAAAAATATCACTATACTTCATTTCAAATTTAACAAGCATTGGAATCCTTATGAAATTAAAGATTTTTTCTCTGTTCTTTGTATGTACTTTATTGTCAGGTTGTTCAAAAATGTACCTTGACACTCTGGAAAAAATAGGCATTCCTAAACGTGACGTGATGATACACCGCGTTGAAAAAGCGCGCGATACCCAGGAAGAAACCAAAAAACAATTCAAAACGGCTCTGGAACAATTTACTGCTGCCACCCACTTCAGTGGTGGAAATCTGGAAGAGGTGTACAACAAACTCAATAATGAATACCTTGCCAGTGTAGATCAAGCCGAAGAAGTAAAACAACGCATCGAAGATATAGAAGACGTATCTACTGCTCTTTTTGAAGAATGGGCAGACGAACTAAACCAGTACACCAGCGCTTCTTTAAAAAGAAGCAGTCGACAAAAGTTAGCTGAAACAAAAAAGCAATATCAACAACTGATTTCTGCCATGAAACGCGCAGAAAGTAAAATTGAACCGGTCTTAGCGGTTTTTAAAGACCAGGTTTTATACTTAAAACACAACCTGAATGCTCAAGCTATCGCCTCTTTGAAAGGCGAACTAAGCACTGTTAAATCCGATGTTTCCAAACTGATTATCTCAATGGAAAAGTCGATAGATGAAGCAAATTCTTTCATCAAAACGATGGAAAACAAATGATGGGGTTATTGATACATAACGAATGTTGATTACCATGAACATGAAAAAAAGAGATAATGACATAAATTCAGGTTATCAAAAAATAGCTTTAAGAATTCTTCAAGTCCTTCATGTTCTTCATGTTCTTCATGGTAGAAATAACATAGCATCTAAAGGATGATAGGGAATGCTGTTTCAGTATTCCACAAAACTAACAATAGCACGTCTGTTCTGCGCTCTGCCGGTAGGGAAACGATTGCTCTTTACCGGTCGGCTTTCACCATAAGCTTTAACCTGTATCCGTTCTGCGGAAACTCCCTGGCTTACCAAATATTGTTTAATGACATCACCGCGTTGTTGCGATACTTTTAAATTTCTGGCCCGGGTGCCTTTACTGTCGGTGTGGCTACTAATCACAAGCCGTCCGCTATGAAAATATTCATTAGCATATCGTGCCAACAAACTCAGACGCTGTTTTTCTTTAGTGTTTAAACGGGTATTACCTTTACGATAATAAAAGAATCTCAATACATCAGGACCAAAAACCCTGAGCATCAATTCATTATCTTTTTTCTGCGTATATTGCCCGGTTTTAATTAACAATCTGTTACTGGTAATACCCAGTTTCAATAATGTATTAACAATTTGTTTAGCCCGGTTTTTGAACCACTTGTCATTTCCCTTTTCAGCCATTGCCGTTTCACTGACAATAATCACTTGCTGATCCTTGATTTCCTTTAAAAAATCTGCAATATGCCGCAAACGCTCTCTAACCTGGGAATTCAGAACCTTACTTTGTTGAGCAAAAAAC
>CAYYSO010000127.1:0-6606 GCA_964474415.1 uncultured Methylomarinum sp.
AATTTGAACGTACCGGTTATTTTTGTGTGGATTCTGAAAGTACGGCAGAAAAACTGGTATTCAACCGTACCGTAACATTGCGGGACACCTGGTCTAAATAATCTGGCTTTCACTCCCTGCATCACGGCCACTCCGCCATTTTTAATTTGACGGAGAGATGCAGGTCGGGTAAAGGTATGTGATAGCAACTCGTCCAACAAAACACCGGAAGCAAACATGAGCATACAAAACCTTATACCTCATATCGAAAAAGCAACCGGACAATCATTGAGCAATAACCGTATCTCTCCGCTGGGCGGCGGCGACATCAATGCAACCTATCAATTACAAACTCCATCCTTGTCCTGGTTTATCAAGGTCAACCGGCCTGCCCTGGCCTTTATGTTTGAGGCCGAGGCTGCCGGTTTAAAAGAACTGGCAGATACGAAAACCATCAAAGTGCCTGAAGTCATAGATTTCGGGCAAACCGATAAACACAGCTATCTCATTCTGGAGTACATAAAGCTGGGTGGACTCGATAGCCAATCCGCACAGTTGCTGGGCGAACAATTGGCTGCAATGCATCAACATCAACAACCCTTTTTCGGCTGGCATATCAATAACACCATTGGCAGTACCAAACAATGCAATAATCGGCATGGTGACTGGGCAGAATTCTGGCGCCAGCAGCGTCTTCTCAAACAATTGCAATTTGCCGCAAATAAAGGTTTTGGCAGTAAACTGCAAAATCAAGGTGAAAAACTGGCGGCCAAAGTCGATGTATTTTTCAATGATTATCACCCTCAACCCGCCTTGCTGCACGGTGATTTATGGGGAGGAAATGCTGCTGCGGACTCTAATGGACAACCGCTTATTTATGACCCGGCCTGCTATTACGGCGATCGGGAAACCGATATAGCTATGACAGAATTATTCGGTGGTTTCAGCCCGGATTTTTATCAAGCTTATCAGAACAGCTACCCGCTGGATTCGGGCTATCAAGTCCGCAAAACTCTGTATAACCTCTACCACATTCTTAACCACCTTAATCTATTTGGTCGAACTTATCTGCATCAGGCAGAGTCTATGATTGTGCAACTCCTGGCGGAGATATAATCACTTTCCAAGGCACTCAGTATGGTAGATTTATCTGCAATCCGCGGCATCCTGTTCGATCTTGACGGCGTGCTCTATGTTGGTTCAAAGGTCATTGAAGGCGCTATTACTGCCATAGAGAACATAAAACAGCGCGGCTACCGTTGCCGTTTTATTACCAACACCAGCACCTTATCCAATGCTTCACTACACAAAAAACTAACCTTGCTGGGATTTGACATTACAGAAGATGAAATTATCAGCGCCACCCGCGCTGCCTTGATTTATCTGCAGCAATTTGAAAACCCGGTGTGTCATTTATTGCTGTCCGATGATGTTAAACAGGATTTCCATCCTTTCAGACAATCTGATAACAAAGCTGATTTTGTTATTATCGGTGACATAGGTGACGCCTGGTCTTACCCGCTGTTAAACAGTATTTTTCAGCAGTTAATCAATGGTGCACAATTAATCGCTATTCACAAAAACCGCTTTTGGCAAACTGAACACGGCCTGCAATTGGATATTGGCGCCTTTATCAGCGCTCTGGAATACGCCAGCCGGAAACAGGCTACAATAATCGGCAAACCCTCTCCGGACTTTTTTCAGGCTGCACTGACAGAACTGGCTTTACCGGCAGATCAAGTTGCCATTGTCGGGGATGATATTGATTCAGATATTGGCGGCGGACAACACGCTGGTTTGACCGGTATTCTGGTTAAAACAGGTAAATACAGACAAACCTATGCTGCTAAAAGCCTGATTAAGCCGGATATTACTCTACCTTCAATTGCTGATCTTCCCGAGAAATTACCGATATAAATCCAAAATGATACTTCTCATATATTCACCTAAAAATTTTTGTTGAATACATCGTATCGTAACTTCTCGTTTTTACTGGCAGAGCAGTCAAGTCAGTAGACTACTGAATTCAGTAAAGATGCGCTTCATATCTCAGCCCACTAAATCTATTAATGTATAGCCTCTTATAACTTATCATGGATTAATAAGAAGAAATTTCGAATCATGGTAAGGCATTAAATACTTTTTTACACCGTAAAATAGTCAACTGTAGAAGTTAATTCCGTAGCCAATATTGCCAAGTTACGGCTGGCTTTAGATGTTTCAGCAACAGCCTCTACGCCTGCTTCAGACATCCGGTTTATAGTAATAACACTCTGATTAATTTCTTCAGCCACTGCAGTCTGCTCTTCGGCGGCTGTCGCAATTTGAGAAGTCATATCGCTAATCGTGGTAATTGATTGAGTAATTAGTTGCAGTTCTGAACCGGAATCGTTTGCCTGTTGCACACTGTTTTCCGTCATTTTATGACTCCCTGTCATGGCGGCAACCGCTTTTTGAGCGCCGGACTGCAGTTTTTCAATCATAGACTGAATTTCATCGGTTGAGGTTTGGGTTCTGCTGGCCAATGTCCGTACTTCATCGGCAACCACAGCAAAACCACGTCCGTGTTCGCCGGCTCTGGCAGCTTCAATGGCGGCATTAAGCGCCAACAGGTTGGTTTGCTCTGAGACATTTCTAATAACATCAAGAATACCGCTAATATTTCCTACATCACTTTCCAATTGATTGATTACCGAGGTAGCCTCATCTATTTCATTAGCCAGTGATTGGATGGATGATACTGTCTGTGAAACAACCCGATAACCTTCACCAGCCTGATTATCAGCATCGTTTGCAGCACTCGCCGCTTGCGAAGCATTTCTGGCCACTTCCTCAACAGTTGCCGTCATTTCATTCATCGCTGTGGCAACCTGTTCCGTATGCTCTTTCTGTGTTTGAATACCGCTGGTATTTTTATCAACCGATTGAACTAAAGTATCTGAATACCCTTTCAAAGTCTGTGCATTATGACCAACCTGCGTAATTATCTTCTGCAAATTATCAGCGGCTTTATCAAAGTCCTGGGCCATAATGCCTATTTCATCCGTCGGTTTGAAATGTGTCCGTACGGTCAAATCGCCTTTACCAAAACGTTTTGAGAATACTGACAAAGCATTAATCGCTGCAAGAATATTCCTGGGTATAGTTATGGATAAGCCAATACCAATGGCGACGCCAAAGCATAAAGTAATCACAACAATCAGGGTAGCCTGCGAAACCAGAACAACCGTTTTATCCCCAATTTCAGAAGCTTTAGACCAGCCATCCCTCTCAGTATTAGCGGCAACTTTTCGAGCATTGGCAGCAATAACATCCATTTGCTTAACAATATCTTTTAATTCGCTATCGTTTTTAATCCACTGTGTAGCTGCCTGGGTATATTTTTCTGTTGCCTGTCGTGCAACACTGATTTTTTGCAACTCAACCTTGTCTCGTGTTGTCTTTTGTAGTTCATTGTACAAAGTCATTAATTCTGGTAATTCCTGTTGCATTTTCCGGTAATAGCGGCGATCTTTATACAGCCGCTCCTGCTTTTCATGCTGAATAATGATGTAAGCCAATGCCTTAATCCGATTAACCAGGATATATTTTTGCACCTTACTGTTTAACTGCTCCTGAAATGCTCCATTTTTACGCAATGCGGCATATTCAACTTCCTGCTTCAAAGCAAATGAATCAGCTTCAGATAAAACACTGTTACCACTTTTCACCATCACATCAACAGCCATTCTGTTATTGCGTAGCGCTTGAACACCCCGGTTGAAAAGCTGTCTAAAGTCAGTGATATTAGTTTTTACTATTGCTGACTGTTTGAGCAATGGCTGATCATTAAACTGTTGGCCGATCTGATCCACCTTGTCCAGATTCTGCTCCATTTTAGCCAACACCGTATTAGCGCGTTGATGTGCATCCGGTCTTTCGTACAATAAATACTTTAATTGTTCTATCGTTGCATCATATGCTCCGGCATGAACATCAACCGCCAGTTTTACCGCCGGTACCTTCCATTTCACAATTTCATCGACATTTTTTCCCAGCCAACCGATATACAGCCAGGCAAGCAGGCCGAAAATCAGTAGTATTCCAGTTAAGCTGGAAAATCCCAAAATCAGTTTGTTGCGTATTGTCATATTATCTTCTTTATTTTATAAAATAGCGTGATACGAAAACTAAAAACGAATATAAAGAGCCTATTGTTGCGCGAATAAAAAACTCTTTGTTATGGCTATGAAACTTATCAGTAATTTTTGATTTACCGGATAACTTTAATCATGCGTTGATTGATCGCATAGTCATTTCAAAAACAGATGCCAATAGCGCACAAGGCGGCTATCACGCATGACTTAATATTTAACATATTTCCCCGACTGCATTATCACTTAAAAAATGGAAAATCTATTTCCGTCAGAGGCTTATTTTTTTGAGCGATTAATTTTTCATCAATTACTTTTTGAACAGTCAATAGATAGTCTTTATGTAGCCCCGATGGAAATGAATCTATAAATAAGGCAATGAGTTTCTGCCGTTGTTGTTCAAAATTCTCCGGATCGTTGTCTGCCAGGTGTATAAGTTCATTAATATTAAAATCAGTCATTCTTTTATCTCCATTTAATTATTTAAACAGCTGAAAAAATAATCTCTTCTAACAATTCTCATGCTCTAATCGCTGTCATTAAGTTAAAAAAGCGGACATAGGATGTAGGTGAGGTGCGATAGATTCGCACTGTACGGATAAATCCGTACCTACAATTATCGTCAGTCAATAAAAAAATTGACATGGATGTCCTGCATGGAAATTTTATTCACTTAAATAAACCGGGTTATTGCTTACATGTACATTTTGTCCCACTAACATTTGATAACCGAAGACTGCCTATTCCAGCCTCATTCAGCAAAAATCTGATTTTCAGGTAGTGGTTTGCTGAAATAGAAACCCTGAAAACATTGACAACCACATTGCACCAGATAATTCAACTGTTCTTCTGTTTCCACACCTTCGGCAATCAAATCCAGTTGCAAATGCCTGGCCATTGCGACGATGGTATCGACAATAACCGCATCGGTTGAATTGCTTTCAATATTACAGACAAAAGAGCGATCAATTTTTAATTGATCAATCGGTAATTGTGTTAAATAAGACAGTGAAGAATAGCCGGTACCGAAGTCGTCAATTGAAAACTTGAGTCCCAGTTTTTTTAAGGTATTCATTTTTTCAATACTGGCTTTAACATTTTTGACAATAAGTCCTTCGGTTATTTCCAGTATAATTTGTTCTGGATTAACACCTGAGTTGCTAACAATTGCACTGACCTTTTCGACAAAATATTTGTCAGCAAACTGCCGGGGACTGATATTGATGGAAAGATGAGGAACGTTCCGTCCTTGCTGTTGCCAGACGATCATTTGCCGGCAGGCCTGAATAAGTATTCTTTCGCCTATTTCAACAATTAAGCCGTTATTTTCAGCAACAGGAATAAAATCTGCCGGAGAAATCATGCCTTTTTCCGGATGATACCATCGGATCAATGCCTCGCAACCCAGAAGTTTCCAGTTGCTGTCATATTGAGGTTGATACAGCAGATCAAACTGATTATCATCAAGCGCCTGATGTAATTCTTTTTTCAGCAATAAGCGTTTATCCGCTTTTTGTTGCATCTCCGGGTAATAGAAACTATAACCGTTTCTCCCGTTTGCCTTGGCGGCATACATTGCGGTATCCGCCTGTTTCAATAACTGTTCAACATTACTGTCCTGATTGGGTAGCAGGGTAATTCCAATACTGGCGGTAACTCGCAGTTCATGCTGCTGAACGATAAAAGGTCTGGTTAAGGCATCTAATATTTTTTCGACCACAATAACAACATGGCTGGCGGTTTTTTCTTTGTCGGCCGATAAATTGGTCAGTAAAACAATAAATTCATCACCACCTAAACGGGAAACGGTGTCTTCTTCCCGCAATTCCCGCTTCAGGCATTTGGCTACTTCAGTTAGCAGGATATCGCCCATTTTATGACCCAGCGAATCATTAATGGTTTTAAATTCATCCAGGTCAAGAAATAATAAAGCGCTGTAGTGTTGCAGACGTTTACAAATCGAAATTTCCTGTTTGACACGTTTTTCCAGCAATTTCCGGTTTGCCAGACCGGTTAGCGAATCAAAATGCGCCAGATGCCAGAGCTGTTGTTCCGCTTCCTTGAGTTTGGAAATATCACTGAATACCGAAATATAATGTTCGATCTTGTCGTCCTGCCCCACTGCATTAATCGTTTGCCAAACCGGGAAAACCTCCTTGTTTTTCTTTTTGTTCCATATTTCGCCCTGCCAACATTTATCCTTGCTGATACTTTGCCACATATTCCGATAAAAGTAGGCATCCTGGCGACCTGAAGATAAAATTTTGGGGTTTTTTCCTAAAACCTCTTCCTTTCCAAAACCCGTGATCCTGGTAAAAGCCGGGTTTACGTGACAAATATTGGCCTGTGCATCAGTAATCAGCATGCCATCAGAAGACACTTCAAATATGATTTTATAAAGTTCCAGGGATATTTTTTTATTTTGTGGAGTCACATTTATGTTCGCTGTTCGCTGTTCGCTGTTCGCTGTTCGCTGTTCGCTGTTCGCTGTTCG
>CAYYSO010000128.1:0-6567 GCA_964474415.1 uncultured Methylomarinum sp.
AAAGTTGTCTTAATAAAGCCCCATCAGAAAACAAACCATTACTGAAAGTCACTGATTTTAAAGTTTATTATCCGATACGCAAAGGACTTTTTAAACGGATTGTTAATTATGTCAAAGCAGTAAACGGCGTTGATTTTCAATTGCAACAAGGTAAAACGCTGGCGCTGGTGGGTGAATCCGGTTGCGGTAAAACGACATTGGGTAAGGGGCTGTTGAATTTAAGCCCAGCTTCAGCGGGAGAGGTTATATTTGACGGTGTTGATGTGACTCTCCTTCGAGGCGAAGCATTACGCAGGCATCGAGGTGAAATGCAAATCATTTTCCAGGATCCGTTTGCGGCGATGAATCCTCGGATGCTGGTGGGTGATATTATTGCCGAGGGCATTAAATCACTGTTACCGGAGTTGTGTTCAGCTGATAGACAGGTGAGAGTTGCTAGGCTTTTGCGGCAGGTTGATTTGCCGGAATCTGCCGCATTGCGCTATCCTCATGAATTTTCAGGAGGACAACGACAACGGATCTGTATTGCCCGGGCTTTGGCAGTAGAGCCGAAACTGATTGTTTGTGATGAGCCGACCAGTGCCTTGGATGTATCGGTACAGGCACAGATTATTGAGCTGTTAAAAAACCTGCAGCGACAACAGGGATTGAGTTATCTGTTTATTACCCACGACTTGGCTGTAGTGGCCGAAATTGCCGATGAGGTGGCTGTTATGTATCAGGGTAAAATTGTCGAACACGGTGATGTTGAACAAATATTGACTCAACCCCGGCATCAATATACCCAAAAATTGTTAAATGCGGTCCCAATTCTGGACGCATAATTGAAGGAGAATGTATGAAAATTAAAAAAATGATCGTAGCAAGTTCACCTTGGATTTTAACGCTGGCAATGGCTGGAAATGCGCAAGCCGGCTGGCTGGATTTCTTAAATGACAGCACTGATAAAACTGCCGAAACTTTGCAACAAGGCGCACAAACGATTAATGATGTTAATCAGACAGTACAGACAACCGGTGAGGTAATCAATAAAACGGCTACAGCACCGGTACAGTCCGGGTTAACCGGTATGCTGATGCAACAATTAGGAGTCAGTCAGACGCAGGCCCAAGGCGGCGCCGGAGCCTTGTTTCAGGTCGCTAAACAACGTATGGCCGCTAATGCTTTCAGTCAGTTAAGTCAGGCTGTGCCCGGAATGGATGGAATGCTGGCAGCAGTTCCTAAGCAACCGGCAGCGGCACAGAATATAGCAAGTGGATTGTCAACCATGATGGGAGGTAATGAAACACTTGATACAGCCGCTTCACTTATTTCTGCATTTCAACAACTGGATCTGTCGCAAGGCATGGTATCGCAATTTACCCCCATTGTGGTCAATTATGTGAAGCAGAATAGCGGTGCGCAATTGGCCAATTTGTTGCAACTTGCATTGACCGGCTCCTGATTCAGGATGAGGCGCAACTCAGTAATCGTTCCGGTAACCCGGTAAACCACTGGTTGCGCTTTGGTAGCCATTTATTTTGTGCTGAGTATTCATTTACCGTTGTGGTTACTTTAATCCAGAATGGATTGGCGTCGGGGCAAGTAGCGTATAATGTTATCGTTAACAGCATCATCAGTAAAGATGCCTTAATGCTGTTAACACTGATGAGTTTCAATGCGCTACCAAAGGATTTCTTCAAGCGATCATTCATTAAATCAACACTGCAAATCTCATCCAGACACAGATGAATAAAGTAGCCCATACCAATGAAGCAACCGCTCATCCAGGATACAAAAGTAGAGTCTTCAAAAAGGTAATAGCTGATATTAACCGTTAATAAACTGAAAAATACGCCGGCAAGAAAAGAGTGAAACACGCCCCGATGTATTGTTAAACGTACAAAAGCTTCAAATACGATATATCTGATAAAGATGAATACAACGGCCCATATGACAGCCAGTTCAGCAAAGCTATAGCTAGAAAGCCCCCATAGCACCATTAAAAAAGCACCGCACAGCGCCAGTAAGCTAAAAAAAATCTTAGTAGGTACAGAATTGTCAGAGTCAATATCGGGTAGTAATCCGCCTGCTACACCTAATGGAAAATAGCGCCCGATTTCAACAGCAGATGTCATATCGGTTGCTATGATTGCAACCGATGCCATTCCGCTGACTGCTGCCGCAATTAATAAATGCGTTTTAAAATTTGCCATAAGTTAGAAAGCGCTTAGGTAGCCCGTAAAAATAACCTATCCTAAAAAGTTCCCATGCGTGATACAGAGCATGGGAGTGATATAATTTTTGCACGGTTCCTAAGTGGATGGCTGACTAATATCAACCAGCACTTTCAACTTTTGTCCCGGTTGTAGAAGTGTGCCGGAGGTGTTGTTGTTCCATTTGCGTAAATCGGCAATGGAAACATTAAATTTACGTGAAATCTCAAATAAAGAGTCGCCTTTTTTTACCGTGTAATGAAATGACTGAAAAGAATTGATCGCGCTTGTTGTTGCGGTGATATTACCCGTTTTTTTTATGACCAGTCTTTGTCCCGGGAGCAGCATGGTATTTACTGAAAGCTGGTTCCAGCGGGCAAGGTCTTTACTTGATATTGAAAATAGCCGGGCTATCTCCCAGAAGGTATCGCCTTTTTTAACGGTATATATATGATTGTGAGATTGTTTGGCAAGCAGCGCATGATTTTGTGACTGATGGGATACCGGAATTAACAGATGTTTGCCGGCGCGAATACGATTGCCGGTTAATTGATTACTTTGTTTGATGGCCTGAATTGTCGTATGGTGCTTTTTGGCAATGACACTGAGACTTTCTCCCGTGTTGATTTTATGGCGAACCCACTTCATTCTATCTTGTTCGGACAACTGGGCCAGGCTGTTTTTAAAGGTATCAGCTTTATCTACCGGAATCAGTAAGTGATGAGGGCCATTGGGATCTGTACTCCAGCGGTTAAATCCAGGGTTCAGTCTTAAAAAATCATCAATAGGTGTTTGCGCCATTTCTGCAGCTTTACTCAGATCCAATTGGGATTTGATATCGACAACCTCAAAATAAGGATGGTTTGGTATTTCCAGTAAGGAGATATTGTACTTTTCAGGATTGGCAAAAATTCTGGAAATTGCCAGTAATCGGGGAACATAATCCATGGTTTCCCGGCGTAAATTCAGCGACCAGTAATCAGTCTTTTTACCCTGTTTATGATTGCGTTTGATGGCTTTTCTGATGTTACCTTTACCGGCATTATATGATGCCAAAGCCAGTGTCCAATCACCATTAAAGTCTTCACCAAGCTGCTTTAGGTAATGGGTGGCAGCACGGGTGGAAGTGACAACATCACGGCGGCCGTCATACCACCAGTTTTGTTTTAGACCAAAAAAGCGTCCGGTTGATGGAATAAACTGCCACAGTCCGGCTGCCCGGCTATGAGAGTAAGCTTTGGGTCTGAAAGCGCTTTCTATAGCTGGAAGCAATGCCAGTTCACCGGGGATTTTTTTGGCTTCAATTTCGTCTAAGATAAAGTAAAGATAAGGTTTCGCACGTTGTTGAATGCGGGCTAAATATTCAGGGTGTTGTAAATACCAGTTTAATTGCTGTTTAACACGGTCATGACTAATGTCAGTTAAAGCGTATAGTGATAGCAGACGCTCCCAAATGGATTCAGGCCTTTGTTTTTCTGTTTGTAACTCTGTGGTTTCGGTAATAATATCAGAGGAAATAGTAAATGACTTTTCCGTAAAAACCGGATCATTACTAATAATCGGGGGAGGTGTTTCATTGATAACCAAGTGAGATGGAGATTGTTGCGTACAACCTGTCACCAATATAATGGACAGGTAAATAAAAAAATGGGCCGGATGATTAGAACGTGTCATTATTATCAAATACACATTACAGTTTTGGAAAAGCTTTAATTATAGCTTGTTTTTCCTTGATATTCCTAAGTGAGAACTGATGAAAAGAAAATTTTTGTTTGCCTTGTATCAGTCGCCACGCGGAAAGTTGTTAAAAACGATGGAAGGCCAATTTTTAAAACGTTCCATTACTGTCAGCTGTAAACAGCAACAATTGCAAATAGGTGGCTTGGGGTGGGAGGAGGCCTTTATCGATTGCTCCCTTTACCGGAATTACTGTATTCTGGATGCTGAAGCGCGAGGATATAATGGCGCTTTGCGGATAAAAGGCAAAGCCTATAATGTGCCGGTGCAGACCGAATCCATGGATCTTGTTATTTTGCCGCATCTGTTAGAGTTTGATGCTCATTGGTTTCATACCATGCGGGAAATAGAACGGGTATTGAAACCTGGAGGTGAAATTATTATTCTAAATTTTAATCCGTTCAGCTTATCGGTACGCTATCAATTTTTGTTAGAACAAAAATGGCCGCCCGTCTGGTTTAGATATTTTATTTCCCGCAGCAGAATCATGGATTGGTTGAAATTAACAAATTTTGAGATACTGACAACAGCGGAATTTTATCTGGATACCTTTACTATCAAGCCGGGAAAATTTCAGTTTAATGGACGTTCGATATTTTCTATGGCCTATGCTGTAAAAGCCGTAAAACGGCGCTACAGGTTGATACCGATAGGTAAAGTGAGTAAACAAAAAGCGCGCTTTGCTACCGCCAGAAATATTTTGGATCGTTCAATACACAGGAAAAACTAATGATTGAATCGGTTATCATTTATACCGATGGCGCCTGTAAAGGCAACCCCGGTCCGGGCGGTTGGGGAGCTTATTTACAATATAAAGGTAAAGAGAAAGAATTGTATGGCGGTGAGACTGAAACCACTAATAACCGGATGGAATTGATGGCTGCTATTAAGGCATTGGAAGTATTGAAACGACCTTGTCCGGTTAAGCTGAATACCGATTCCAAATATGTTTTACAGGGTATTACTGAATGGATGGCAAGCTGGAAAAAACGGGGATGGAAAACGGCCAATAAAAAACCGGTTAAAAACGAGGATTTGTGGCGACGTCTGGATGCAGCTATTCAAAAACATGATATAGAATGGATCTGGGTCAAAGGTCATTCGGGCAATCCGGGTAATGAGAAAGCAGACAGTCTTGCCAATAAAGGTGTTGAGTCAATGCAAACGGCGTAATATTGCCATTGAATTAAGAGGGTGCAGGTGCGAATTCATTCGCATCATGCAGATAAAACCCATAGCCAAGTTCAATAAAACACCTTAATCTAATGGTGGTGAGGCAGTATAAGGAAACAACAATACGCGATTGATGAATTTTGCTGTATTCAATTGTTTCCATAGTAGCTAAAAACAAAAAGGTGAAAATATGATAGGTTCAATAGTCGCTATCCTGGTAGCAGTGTGGTTTTATTTATCGGCTAAAAATACCAGTCGTCAGCCAGTTTCCTGGGCTGTGGCAGGACTGGTGGTCTATTTTACAGTGGCATTGGCGTGGACCTGGCTGGTAACACCACCAATAAAAGATGCCGCGTCGCATAGTCAAAACGGTTTGCTGATTTTCTTGACTCGTTATGCCTATATTGTGGTGGGTTTGCTGGGCGCAGTAGTTTTTAACTTAAAGTTTGCGGGTAGTAAAAAGCAACAGTAATGGCAGGGTTGATAATTAATGGTATGGTTTATCTATATTATTCTGTGTAGTGATGACACGCTATACACCGGTATCAGTAATGATGTGGAAAAGCGTTTTAATCAACATGCAATGGGGCAAGGGGCTAAATATTTTCGAGCTCGAAAGCCTCTGCAATTGGTTTATCTGGAAGGCGGTCATGATCGCAGTAGTGCCGGTAAAAGGGAATATGAGATTAAGAAATTAAATCGTATTGGAAAATGGCGTTTGATCAACTCGTATAGAAATCAACTGAACGAATATTAAAGTCTGATTGAACTTTCTGGATAGATAAAAAAAGGCCGGTGAAATACCGGCCTTTTTTGGCTTTATAAATGGAGATGAGGGATTTTGACTAGAAAGCCCACTGAGCACGTAGAGTGGCAATATCCTGATCAGGAACTCTTCCGCTTGTGCTGATGGCAGCTGGAGATCCTTTAATATCGAAAGCCAGACGATAGTCAGCCATTAACCGCACATTTTCATTCAGATACCAGTTAACTGCCATGGTGACACCTCTTTGGTGTCCGCCTTGAATATCATTTGAACTCAAATTGATTTGGTCAAAACGTGCAGCCATTTCCACAGCGCCCCAACCGCCATTCTTCAGGCTGAATTCTTGAGCAGGTTTCAAACGTTTAAATTTACCGTCTTTACCTTTGTAAGTACGTGATTCTCCAGTTAGAGTCCAGGCTGTTTGCACATAGAATCCATCAAATGATACAGTAGGATTCGGGTTGCTGCGATTTAACCAGCCACGCATATATTCACCCTGAACTGAGAAAGGCCCTTGCATATAAGCGGCTTCAACACCGGCTACAGTAAAATCCCGGGCAGTTTTGATACCGCCGGTGTCAGTTAAATAGGTGTTGGTCATGTGCGCAGTTTCATTTTTGAAGTGTGCAGATGATTTGTTGGATTTGTAAAGGCCGCCATTATCAGAAACTTGACGGTAACCACCGTAAGCGCCTA
>CAYYSO010000129.1:0-6528 GCA_964474415.1 uncultured Methylomarinum sp.
AAGCCTACATGGATGTATTCACGGCGTCTTCTGGAGTAAGTGACTGATATTAAATGCAACAATAATGTTTAATTATTGTTTACAGTACCTCTCACCCATTTTTGATATGTCTGCTAAGATGACACGAGGAGGATGCATTATGTATATGTTGTTTAAAAAGTTTTTACACTGGTTATTAACCCTGATCTATAAAGTAGAGGTCAAAGGTCTTGAAAATTACCTCAAATCAGGGGATCGGGTTTTGATTATCTCAAATCACACCTCTTTTCTTGACCCCTTACTGTTAGGTGTCTTTTTGCCCGACCGCATCACTTTTGCAATTAACACTCAAATTTCACAAATCTGGTGGCTAAGGCCGTTTTTATTTCTATCCCGGATTTTTCCAATGGATCCGACTCATCCATTGTCGTTAAAAGCGCTTATTCATCATTTACAACAAGACACCAAAACCGTTATTTTCCCGGAAGGCCGTATTACCGTTACCGGCTCGCTGATGAAAATTTATGACGGTACCGGCATGGTAGCGGACAAATCCGGCGCCACCATTCTGCCGATACGTATTGAGGGAGCCCAGTACACGCATTTTTCCAAACTAAGAAATATCGTCCGGCTGCGTTTATTCCCCAAAATTACTATACATATCCTGCCGCCTGCAAAAATTCATTCAGATTCCAGATTAACCGGCAAATCGCGCCGCAAACATAGTGGCCATATACTCGCTGACATCATGACCGACATGATGTTCGCCACCAGCCATTATCAACAGACTATTTTCTCAGCACTACTGGAAGCTCGTACTATTCACGGTGGCAAACACACGGTTGCCGAAGACCTGGAAAGAAAACCTTTATCCTATGACAGCCTGATTACACGCTCCATTTGTATTGGCACTCTACTAAAAAACATTACCGCACCAAACGAACGTGTCGGCGTGATGCTGCCCAATTCGACCAAAACCTTAAATGTGGTACTCGGCTTGCAATTGCATGACCGCGTACCGGCAATGTTGAATTTTTCCACCGGAGTTACCGGCATGCTTTCCGCTTGTAGAACAGCACAGGTAAAAACAGTATTGACGTCGCGACGATTCATCGAACTGGGTAAGTTAAGCGCTGATGCTGACACCTTGGCCAAACAAGTCAATCTGGTCTATCTGGAAGATCTGGCCCAGGTTATTTCTATACTCGATAAGCTAAAGGCTGCCATAAAGAGCAAAACGGCCAACTACTGGTACAATCATCAGTTCGTTAGCCCAGACAGTCCAGCAGTGGTGTTATTTACCTCCGGTTCCGAAGGTGAGCCAAAAGGCGTCGTCCTATCACATGCCAACATTCTCGCCAATCATAAGCAAATAAAAGCCCGAATCAATTTTAATCCTCAAGATGTGGTATTGAATTTCCTACCCATGTTTCATTCCTTTGGTTTCACCGTCGGTTCCCTGTTGCCGGTACTGAACGGCATGACAACATTCTTTTACCCATCACCGCTGCATTACAGCATCATTCCTGAAATTGCTTATGAAATTGGCGCCACCATCATGTTCGGCACCAATACATTTTTAGCCGGTTATGCCAGAAAAGCCCATGCATATGACTTCTATAATATACGCTACATAGTTGCCGGTGCGGAAAAACTGCAAGACAGTACCCGACAATTATGGACCGATAAGTTTGGTATTCGAATTTTGGAAGGTTATGGCGCCACCGAAACCGCTCCTGTCACCTCGGTAAATACTCCTATGGATTATAAAGCCGGTACAGTCGGTCGCTTTATGCCGGCAATGCAATATCAGCTTGAACCGGTTCCCGGTATTGAACAAGGCGGTAAGCTACATGTCTTTGGTCCCAATATCCTGCAGGGATATTTACTGCCGGAAACCCCCGGTAAACTGGTACCACCCAAGTCTATTTACGGTAAAGGCTGGTATGACACCGGCGATATAGTCGATGTCGATGAAGATGGTTTTATCACCATCAAAGGCCGCAGCAAACGCTTTGCCAAAATCAGCGGGGAAATGATCTCGCTGACGGCTGTTGAACAACTGGCCACCAATGCCTGGCCGGATGCGCACCATGCGGTCGTCAGTCTGCCCGACCCGAGAAAAGGTGAACAATTGGTCTTATTAACCACTCAAAAAGAGGCCACTAATAAGCATTTAGCTGAAGTCAGCGAGGGTGTCGCCTTTATCAATCTGCCCAAAAAAGTTTTTGTTGTGAAATCCATTCCGACACTGGCAACAGGAAAGACTGATTATGCCACTGCCACGGAATTAGCCGCTGAGAAACTTAAATAAAACAGAAACAAACCATCATGATACAGTCAGAGAAAAAAATCGCTGTTCTTATAGACGCAGAAAACACGCAATTAACTGCTATGGAAGCGATCATGACCGAGTTATCGAAATACGGATACCTTATTGTCAAAAAAGCCTATGGCGACTGGGCATCGCCTGCTTTGAAAAACTGGAAAAACTCCCTGAATGAACTGGCAATTCAGCCTGTGCAGCAGTTTTCATACACTCAAGGTAAAAACTCTTCCGATGCGGCAATGATTATTGATGCAATGGATTTATTGTATTCCAATAAATTCAATGCCTTTGCTCTGATCTCAAGCGATAGTGATTTTACAAGATTGGCCACTCGCTTAAAAGAATCACAAATTCATGTCTATGGCGTTGGGGAAAGAAAAACCCCCATTGCCTTTAGAAATGCCTGTGATGATTTTTTGTATATTGATGTTTTGAAAACTCTAAGTGCCAATGAAGAAGATGAAATTGCATCTCAAACTTCACAACATAAACAAGAAAGTACCCTGCAACCCAATCAATACAGCAAACAGCAGCTTTGTCAGGATACAAGGCTGATTAATTCATTAAGAAATGCTGCTGAAGAGTGTTCTGATGAAGATGGGTGGGCCGAACTTGGTATTTGCGGCAGCTTGATAAAACGTCAGTTTCCTGATTTTGATTCCAGAAATTATGGTTACGGCAAACTCTCTGCATTAATCAAAGCAACAAACTTATTTGATATAAAGGAAGAAAACATAAAAGGTACAAGCCATATCAAACTTTACTATCGAGATAAAAAGAAACATAAAAAATAATCCGTCCCCTCTACTACCACTGTATATATCTCAACCAGACCTTTCAGCATTCCAATCCATAACATTGCCTCCCTATTTATTTCCTCGCAGAACATCCATTAACTTAACCCGCTTTTAGCGCCGCCAATTTCCCCCGCTCTTCATTAACTCGGGCCAGTAGCAGCAACCCCAGCAAAAAAAATAACAGCGTAGATAACAATGCCTGACGATGATTACCCTCAGTCAGAAAATTAACCAATCCATAGCTTAAGGGACCGACAATCGCAGACAAGCGATTAACCACCCCCCATAACCCAAGGAACTCACCCGATCTGTCCTGCGGCGTAAATTTACTCACCAACGCCCGGCCTACAGCCTGACTGGAACCCATAGCAACCCCGATAATATTTCCGGCAACCCACATATATACCGGCAAAGTAGTCGCAAATGCCGTCAAAATAGCGATACTCCACAACACCAGCGTGATAGCCAAGGTCGGTACAGACCCTATCCTGTCCTGCAAATGGCCGCAAATAAACGCACCCACTGCGGCGGTCACATTGACCACCATAATTAATAAGATCAACTCTTCCCGACCAAAACCCATCACTTGTTGCGCATAAATAGCTGCCAGCACTACAACGGTACTGACTCCAGACTGATAGACAGCCAATGCCAGCAGAAAATGGAATAAATCCTGAAAATGCATTGCCCGCTTAAAGGTATACCGCAACCTGTTAAAACTGACGCGAAAATAAGAAATACTTTTTTCTTCAGGCTGTGCTAACGCACGTTCCTGCAACCATATAAAGGTTGGGCTTGCAGCCAAGGCGAATATGACAGCCGTAATAAGCAACGTCACCGGAATAATATCGGTATCAGCCATACCTTGCTGTCGCCCCCACTGAATAAATCCCAGACAAAAACCCAGCGTCAACAAACCACCAAAATAGCCGATACTCCAGCCATAACCCGACATCCGTCCCATATTTTCTTTGCCAACCAGTTCTGGTAAAAATGCAGCTATCAGGTTCTCGCCAAGCGCGAACATAATTGCCGAACTGGTAACTAGTATCATCGCCCACAGCACTTCACCGGGTTCAACCAGCGCTAATAAACCCGTTGCAGTTATACAACCGATGCTGGAAATCAATAAAAATGTTTTTTTACTGGCCCGATGATCTGCTATTGCCCCAATAACCGGCCCCACTATCATCACCACAAAATTGGCCAGACCTATTGCTACAGACCACAACAGCGTTGGCATACCGGGAGCAATATTTTGAGTATTAACTGCGATAACACCTACAAAATAAGCGCTAAAAATCGTCGTCATCACCACTGTGGTATAGCCTGAATTGGCAAAATCAAACAATGCCCAGGCCAGCAACTCTTTCCGTCCTGCCGGCGTCCATGTTTTTTGTTGTTTATCAGGATATGAATTCATTTAGAACTATTCATCCAGCCATTGATAAATTTTTCCACTAGTAACACGACAATATTTTCTATGTTATTAACGTCAATCCGATCCAGTTTGCCGCTTAAAGACAATAGACAAACACCGTGCACACCGCTCCATAAAGCTCGGGCCGCCTCATGCGTCTGTTCCTCCGGATTATGCGGTGATAGCTGCTGCAACAAGTCATCAATACGAATAAACATTCGCTTCACTTTTTGCTGATACCAGTCCGGGACTTCAGCATTTTCATTCAGCCATTGTTCAAAAACCATACTCCAGCGATGATAATTCTGATTGGCAAACAATACATACGCCTTAGCCAATTCGATAATACACCTCTCAGGATCATCATTTTGCTCAACAACCTGATCTAATTGTATAGACAGATCGTCCAGAGTACGCCCTTTAATCTGCATAATCAAATCCGCCATGTTATCGAATACCATATAAATACTGCCCACGGTATAGCCGATTTCCAGCGCTATTTTTCGCACTTTAAGCGCTGGAAAGCCTTCTTCGATGATGATGCTTTCCGCGGCTTGCAATACCATTTCCTTTATTTCTTCCAGACTATGCTCACTTCTTCTGGCCATATAAGCTATTTTGCTAAAATATTAGAAAGAAGCTACCTTAGACGATTTCTATCAAATAATATACTTATGCATAACGAATTACTTGCAGTCGTTGATGAAAATGACTGCGTTATCGACAACCGCCCGCGCCACGAAATTCATGCCCGGAGTTTACGCCATAGAGCTGTGCATATTCTGGTTTTTAATGATGTCGAACAACTGTTTTTGCAAAAACGTTCGCAGAAAAAAGATCTCAACAAGGGATTATGGGATACCTCGGCAGCAGGACATGTCGATAAAGACGAAAACTACCTTTCCGGCGCATTCAGGGAAGCCAAAGAAGAACTGGGAATCAATATACAAGAGTCGCTGATACCTCTGTTTAAGTTAACACCGACGCCGCAACTGGGCATGGAGTTCATTCAGGTCTATCAGTGCCGACATAATGGCCCCTTTGTTCTGGCCGTGGATGAAATTGACGAAGGTCGCTGGTTTTCACAAGACGAGATCTTGCAACGTGTGATAGAAAACGACTGCACTCTGACCGAAACCTTTAAAATTATCTGGAAACAGTATACTTTGCAAAGCATATCAACAAAAAAATGATTTCACGCCAACAACTATCCGATTACTATAACACCCTGCTGAAACCGGAAGCTTACTGCGATTACGGCCCCAACGGACTGCAAATAGAAGGCGCAAAGCAGATTGATAAAATCGCCTTTGCCGTTTCCGCTACCCGCGATTCAATCAGCCAAGCTATCACCCAAAATGCCAATGCGCTGGTGGTGCATCACGGCTTATTCTGGTTCTTTCACGGAGCGAAGACACTGACAGGACCATTTGCCAAGCGGGTAATTCCGTTAATTAAAAACCAAATCAATTTATTCGGCTATCATTTACCTTTAGACGGCCACCCGGAAGTGGGCAATGCCGCCACCCTGGGAAAACTGCTGGATTGTATTGAACAGCAACCGTTTGGGGATTACAAAGGCAGCCCAACCGGTATTAAGGGACGTATGCAAACACCCATTTCGGCTAAAGCATTAACAACAAAACTGGAACAAATCTTGGATCATTCAGTCATTCTGGCCTCGCCGGATAAAAATCAGCTCATTGAAACCCTCGGTATCATTACCGGAGGCGCAAACACCGAATGGCAAACCGCTTGTAAGGAACATCTGGATGCTTATATTACTGGAGAAATCAGCGAACACGACTGGCACGACAGCCAGGAACACGGCATACATATGCTGGCCGGCGGACACAATGCCACTGAACAATTCGGCATAAAGGCGTTAATGGAAAAAACCCAGGAACAACTGGGTATTGACTGCTTTTTTATCAACAGTCACAACCCTGCTTAATGGCGGAGCGGACGGGACTCGAACCCGCGACCCCCGGCGTGACAGGCCG
>CAYYSO010000130.1:0-6457 GCA_964474415.1 uncultured Methylomarinum sp.
GACTGGAGTTTTCTGAATTTGCCCATTCCCAGGTAGTGATGAAAATTGCCAGTCGAAGCACCAGCGCCGCCGTTACTGTGATGGTACCCAATTCTCTTGGCCCTGCCAAACTACTGCTGGCCTACGGTACACAGCAACAAAAGGATTATTACCTGCCGCGTCTGGCCAAAGGCCTGGAAATTCCCGCATTCGCCCTGACCGGCCCGGATGCCGGCAGCGATGCCGGCGCCATGCCGGATACTGGCATCGTTTGTTATGGATCTTACCAAGGTCAGGAAAAAGTGTTGGGTATCCGCTTAAATTGGGAAAAGCGTTATATCACGTTGGGGCCCGTTGCGACTGTATTGGGACTGGCTTTTAAACTTCACGACCCGGATCATTTATTGGGTGAAGTTGAAGACATTGGCATCACCGTCGCGTTAATCCCAACCAATACGCCGGGTGTCAGTATCGGCAGGCGCCATTTTCCACTGGATTCCGCTTTCCAGAATGGTCCTAACTGGGGCAAGGATGTCTTTATTCCCATCGATAAAATCATAGGCGGCGCCGCCCAGGCCGGACAAGGCTGGAAAATGCTGATGCAAAGTCTGGCGACCGGCCGTAGCATATCTCTTCCCGCCCTTAGCGTCGGCGCCGGCAAATTCATCTGTCGCAACAGCGGCGCCTATGCCCGTATTCGAACCCAGTTCAATTTACCGCTCGGCGCTTTTGAAGGCATAGAAGAATTACTGGCACGGATGGCGGGTACGACTTACATCATGGACGCGACACGTCATGTTACTTGCGCGGCGCTGGACGATGGCCAGAAACCGGCGGTGATTTCGGCGATTATCAAGTACCAGCTAACCGAAGCCATGCGTCGCATTATCAACGACGGCATGGACATACAAGGCGGCTCTGGAATTTGTCTCGGTCCGGCCAATTATATTGGCCGTCTGTACCAGATCATCCCGGTCGGAATTACCGTAGAAGGCGCGAACATTCTGACTCGCACCATGATGATATTTGGTCAGGGTGCGGTACGCTGCCACCCTTTCATTCAAACTGAAATGAACGCCTTAAATGAAACCGATACCAACAAAGCCTTACACAGTTTCGACGCTGTATTATGGCGACATATCCGTTTTTTCCTGAATAATCTGCTTCGTGGAACATGGTTTGGCATTACCGATGCCAAACTGACTGCAGTGCCCGGTGATAAAACCACGCGCAGCTATTATCGGCAACTCACCCGACTTAGCACCGGTTTTGCTCTGACCGCAGATTTCGCTCTGCTTACCTTGGGCGGCAACCTGAAACGCAAGGAAAGAATCTCCGGCCGCTTCGCCGATATCCTCAGTCATCTGTATTTATGCTCCTGTGTCCTCAAACACTTCGAAAACCAGGGCTCGCAAGATGCCGATATTCCCCTTCTGCATTGGGCCTGCCAACACAGCCTGTACCGTGTCCAACAATCCCTGCTGGCCACCTTGCATCTGCTGCCCTCCAGAGTTCCAGCCGTTTTATTACGCACTGCCCTGTTCCCACTGGGGAAACCCTGTTCTCCTCCGCAGGATCAGTTGGTCGGACAACTGGCGCAACTGCTTTTACACGATAATCCTGCCCGCGAGCGTTTGACATCCGGTATTTATATTAACAATAATCCGCAAGACCCCAGCGGACGTATCGAAACTGCATTCAAAGCAGTATTACTGGCAGCGCCAATCGAAGCCAGACTTCATACGGCACAAAAACAAGGACATTTAAGCAAAGGTACTTTAACCAGCGTACTGCAAGAAGCGTTGCACACGAATATCATCAATAAAACTGAGGCTAAATTAATCAAGAAGGCTGAAGAAAATAGACTCAATGCCATCCGAGTCGATGATTTTGCCCCCGAACAATTAACCGGTCAGCATACTTGAGCATCAAAAATGCCATGCTACAAAAATCCCTGACAGAAAATGCCGAATAGAATAGCTTGTGTTGAGCGTATGAAACGCATCAATCAAGGCAAATCATGATCCTATATTATGCCTTCTGTAGAGGATATTATATTTGATAACGTGTTGGATCTTCCTCACCCAGGTTCTTGAAGCCGGCCGCTCTTAATCGGCAAGCGTCGCAACTGCCGCAAGCACGCCCATCCTTATCTGCGGAATAGCAAGATACGGTATGTTGGTAATCAACCCCCAATGCCAGCCCCTGTTTGATAATATCGGCTTTGCTTAAAGCAATCAGTGGCGTATGAATAATGGTTTTTTCACCTTCAACCCCGGCTTTAGTCGCCAAATTTGCCAGATTTTGGAAAGCTTCAATAAATTGTGGGCGACAATCGGGATACCCGGAGTAATCTACTGCATTGACACCAATAAAAATATCATGAGATTTCAGAACTTCGGCCCAACCTAAGGCAAATGACAGAAAAATTGTATTACGCGCTGGAACATAGGTAACAGGAATACCTTCCTGTGGCGTTTTAGGGACATCAATATGCTCATCGGTTAAGGCTGAGCCGCCTATTGAGCCTAATCCTAAATTAATGATTTTATGCTCTGCCACTTCATAATGATGAGCAATTTTTTTAGCTGCATTCAATTCAGCATTATGGCGCTGGCCATAATCAAAACTCAATGCATAACAACAATATCCCTGTTGTTTGGCAAGCGCCAGTACGGTGATTGAATCCAGTCCTCCCGACAATAGAATGATGGCTTTTTTGTGCATAAATTTATTTGCCCTGGGCATCCCCCCAAAGATACTTGTGTAACTGAATCTGAAAACGGACTGGTAATTGGTCAGTTAGAATTTTATCGGCTAAATGTGTCGGCTGCATTTCTCCCATAACCACCGGTGAAAACAGTACCTGACATCTGGAAAGCAGTTGATATTGCTCCAGCATTGATTTTGACCATTGGTAATCTTTATTATCCGCTATGACAAATTTAATCTGATCCTGAGCACTTAAAAAATCGATATTTCGATATAAATTCCGCTCCATTTCATTTGAGCTGGGAGTTTTCAGATCCATTACCTTAATGATGCGATTATCTACAAGCGATACATCAATAGCGCCGCTGGTTTCCAGTGAAACAATATAACCCTCATCAGCTAATAATTTCAGTAAATCGTGACAGCCCGGCTGCGCTAATGGCTCACCGCCGGTAACGGTTATATAACGTGTGTCATAACACCTGACTTGATCAATGATTTGCGCTAGTGTTTGTTTTTCTCCGCCACTGAATGCATAAGCCGTATCACAATAAGAGCAACGTAGTGGACAACCGGTCAGACGAATAAATACGGTAGGCATGCCTACCGTATTCGCTTCACCTTGTAGTGAATAAAAAATCTCTGTAATACGTAAGGTTTTATTCATGAATTAGTGTTGATCAAGCTGCATTATTTTTTTTGCGGCCAAATGAGCAGCGGTCGTCCCGGGATAATTAACCGTCACTTGAGTCAGATAATCGCGCGCTTTAGCGATATTATTTTGCTCAAATTCGATATATCCCAACTTCAATAAAGCATCAGCTACTTTAGGGCTTTTAGGGTATAATTTCACTACTTTGGCAAAAGCCGTCCGTGCCGAATCAATATCCCGGTTGACTTTATAAGCCTCTCCCAGCCAGTATTGGGCATTATCCGCATATTCACCTGCTGGAAAGTCATTTAATAAAGCTTTAAACCCGGCAATGGCCCGACTGTTATGCCCATTTCTCAAAGTTTCATAGGCCGCCTGGTAACGTTGTTTTTCGGATAATGTGGGGGGAAATTTAGTTTTATTTCCAGATACAGACGCTTGAGACTGGACAACCTGGGACATGGGCGATTGTTTATTCTGTGTTTCCTTCACTCCACTTTCTTGTCCATTAGCAGTTAATGCCAGTATGCGTTGATCCAGGTCAGAATAAATATTCCCCTGACGTTTTTTTAAATTCACAATGGCCTGCGCTTGCTCTTCAACAAGACCTCTTAATTGCTGTACCTCAAGCTGCAATTGTTCCAGCCTGCCTAACACTTCATACATGGCATTATTGGAAGGCGCTGTTGATGCATATGCTGAACCACCGGGAAATGTCGATTTATCAATGACCGGTGGTAAAGCCCGGGGCTCAGCATAAACACTGGCGCAGATTGGCAAAAATAACAGGAATTTACTTTTCATTTACTGTCCCTGATAAACCAGTTCAACGCGTCGATTTAATTGCCAGGAAGCTTCATCATGTTCAACGGCCACAGGTTTCTCTTCCCCATAGCTGACGATTTCCAGTTGCTTATCAGCAACTCCTTGAATTTTCATCATTCTGGCAACAGATTTAGCCCGCTGCTCACCCAGAGCAATATTGTATTCCCGGGATCCGCGTTCATCGGCATGTCCTTCCAGCACCATGCGTTGCGCCGGATGCGCCAGTAAATATTGGGCATGCGCGGCTATTACCGGAATAAAATCCTGCTGAACCTGGCTGCTGTCGTACATGAAATAAATAGTTTGCTTTGACAGCGGATTTTGCGGATCACTGAATTCCGGCCCCAACTCTGCAGCAGTCAATTCGATCCCGGTAATAGCGGCATTATCATCATAACCGCTAGTGGCTACACCATCGGCAGCATCAACGGCCGCCGCTTGACTATCATCTAAAAAATCAGCGCCTTTTTCCTCTGTTGAACTACAACCGGATAACACAGCAATAACCACAACCCACAGTAAATATGCTTTATTTAGCTTCATTATTAATTTCCCACTTTAAAGTATTATAGATTAGGCGCCCAGGCTGGCTCTCTGACTTCACCACGGTCAAATGCCAGTTTCTGATGCATTCTGCCATCAACAGATACCGCTGATAAAACTGCTCGGCCGCCTTTTTTGGATGCATATAAAATCATCGTATCATTGGGCGCAAAACTGGGCGATTCATCCAGGCGGCCTGCCGTTAACACGTTCACAGTTTGCGTTGCCAGATCCATCACTGCAATCCGGTAATCGCCACGATTGGCATGTACCATGGCAAGACTTTTTCCGTCCCTGGAAAAACGCGCTCTGGCGTTGTAGTCACCGTCGAATGTTAACCGTCTGGCACGCCCACCAACACTTGGCATCATGTATAACTGTGGTTTACCGCCACGATCTGAGGTAAACACGATATTGCTACCATCCGGTGACCAGGTGGCTTCGGTATCAATGGCATAACTCTTAGTCAACTTCTTCAACGCCCGAGTTCTCAAATCCAGCACATAAATATCCGGACTGCCATCTTTTGATAAGGTGATGGCCAATCGATTACCATCCGGTGAAAAAGCCGGGGCGCCATTAATACCTCTGAATGCAGCAACCCGCCTTCTTTGTCCTGTTGCCAGAGTTTGCACATAGATAGCAGAGCGCTTTCTTTCAAAAGACACATAGGCAATTTTTTTACCATCCGCAGACCATGCCGGCGACATTAGCGGTTCAGACGAAATGGCAATCGTTTTCGGATGATATCCGTCAGCATCGGCAACCTGCAGTTTATATTGCTGCCTGCCATTCGCTTTAACTATACTGGTGATATAGGCAATACGGGTATTAAAAACACCGGCTTTACCAGTCAGTTTTTCAAACACCAGATCACTGATATGGTGCGCAGTGCGGCGTAACTCCTGGAGCGATACCGTCAGCCGGTAACCCATTAGCTGCTCACCCTTATAAACATCAAACAATTGAAACTGGACGTTATATCCCCCGCTATTTTCAATGACCTGTCCGATCAACAAATAATCCTGCCCTAAAGCCCGCCAGTTTCTAAAACGAACATTATCGGCTCCAGCCGGTCTGGTCAGCATGTCAGTTTTCGACAATGTTTTAAAATAGCCACTACGCCTTAAATCTGACTGAATAACCGCCGCAATATCGGTCTGTTGCACTTTTCCGCTCTGCCAGACAAAAGGAACGACTGCAATGGGTATTGCCGTCTCAATACCCCGGGTAATTTCAATCGTCAATCCAGCTTGCGACAACGGCGCCCAACAGGCAAACAAACTGATCAACACAAATTTTCTAAAAAAAATCATCTTTTTGTAAATCCTTATTGTCTCCACTTCAATAAAGGGGAAAGCTGAATTGATACGAACACAACTTATTCCGGTGTAAAAACAAAGGTAAAGGTTCTAAATTTTCGGGTAAATAATGCTTTGTCACGCGGCACCGGCAAAGGCGATGCTTTTCTTACTGCATTTTCGGCTGATCTGTCAAAGATTTCATCACCACTACTCCTTATAACACTCGCATCCATGACATCGCCACTGGAAAGCAATTTTACCTGAATAGTACAGTTCAAGCCCTTTCTGGTAGTCATCGGCCGAATCCAGCTATTATTAACTTTGCGTTGTATGGCTGCCGTTGCCGATATTGTGGCCTGTTTATTCTGTTCTGCTTTGGCTTTAGCCGCTGCCGCCTGTTGTTTTGCCAGCGCTTCTCGTCGGGCAAGCTCTGCTTGTTGTT
>CAYYSO010000131.1:0-6454 GCA_964474415.1 uncultured Methylomarinum sp.
AGTCGTCAAGCATAGCGCACAAAGTTTCCACCGGGCCATCAAAAAAGGCTTGCTCTTCTTCGTTCATATGGGCAGCCGGTAAATCCCGGAGTTTGTGCCAGTCAGGTTTGCCGGTGAATAATTCGGCATCCCACCAAGTGTTTCCAGCTTCCATAGCCTCGCGTTCGGTTTGCGACATGGTTGGCAGGGAGCGGCGCAGTTTGTTAAATATTGGGCGGGTTAAAAGATTGCGGCGTACAGGCGCAATACCCAAACTGACGACTACGATGACAATAACCAGCAAAATTAATTCTGACATGAAATGCTCCTGGGTTAATTTCTAAGCGGTTTGCCGGTTTTAAGCAGATGCTCCAGCCGGGCCAGTGTGCCCGGTTGTTGCACCAGATATAAAAAGGCTTGCAGTTCCAGATCCAGCAACTCCTGTTCGCTTAAGGGCCGGGTGATATCGCAATCATCACCACTGAGTACTCCGGCCAATTGCTGGGATATTTCGACATCGTATGCCGATGCTTTGCCAGCGCGTTGTAGATTATGTATGGCAATATCCAAAGCTGAGCGGGCGCTTTTCCCGGGTAAAATATACTCCGGTTCTTCTGGAACCTTGTAATTTCCAGACATACCCACAACTCGGGCCTTGGCGTTTGCCAGCAGGCGATCTTTGTTCATGGTAATGCGGTCATTTTTGGATAAAAACAATAGCCTTTTAGCTTCCTGGGCAGATTTTGAAACTTTGGCTAGACCAATGGTTTCAAAAGTCTGGGCAAGGGGCGGCAATGGGCCTCCCGGGCGTTTGGGATTGTTCAGCCAACGTCTGAGTAATTCCTTACAGCCGCCCCAGGCGGGGACCAGACCGACACCCACTTCGACCAGGCCAATGTAAAGTTCGGCATGAGCCTGAATGGCATCACAGTGCAACAGTATTTCGCAGCCGCCGCCTAGCGCCAGTCCGGAAGGCGCACCCACCACGGGAAAGGGGGCGTATTTGAGGTTCCGATAAGTATTCTGTCCCAGCTGAATAATTGACTTGACTGTTTCCCAGTCTTTTTCATGAATGGCTGGCATTAACAGAGTCAGATTAGCTCCTGCAGAAAAATTATCGCCTTCGTTGTAAATCACCAGTCCCTTAAATTCAGTCGTGATTTTAGCAATGCTTTGTTGAATTAATCCCAGAGTGTCCGGGTCCAGGGTATTCATTTTGCTGTGAAATTCAAGGCAGGCGATGCCATCGCCGATATCCCAGAGGCTGGCTGAAGCATTTTCCAGAACAGGCGAAGTCTGACGTTTGATGTCACTGAGCAGCAACACGCCTTCAGGGCGATGCAGTGAACTATAATGTCCGCTGTCGTCGCGGTACTGCAGGGACTCGTCGGTGGTGCGATATAGTGGACTTGTGTTGCGTAAAAGTTGGGGAACCGGAAGGGATGTCGGTTGTTGGGCGAGTTTATCCCTAAACCATTCCAGACCCAGACGATCCAGAAGTTCAAACGGACCGTAGCGCCAGTTAAAACCCAGCCGCATGGCGCTATCGATGGCAACGATAGTGTCGGCGATTTCAGGAACTTGACTGGCGGCATATATAAAGGTGTCCGACCATACCTTCCAGGCAAAACGGTTCAAATCCTCTTCGCCATACAGAAAACCACGCAGGTCAGCCGGTTTATGAGAAAAGTCTTTGATTCGGTATTTTTCGCTCAGTCGATAATGACCGCTCGCAAGGTCAATGGCTTCCTTGATTTTCTTTTTATTGCCCGGTTGCAGCCGGTAAAATCCGCCTTTACCTTTACGGCCGGTGTAACCGTCAGCAATCATTGTCTGTAACAACGGCGGCGCTTCGGCAATGCTATACAAGGGGTCATCGGGGTCTAAAGCCTGTTTGAAATTGTTGAGAACATGCGGCATAAGATCCAGGCCGATCAGATCCAGCAAACCGAAGACGCCGGTTTTGGGCAGTCCGAACAGACTCATTGCGGCGTCGCATTGTTCCACGCTCAGGTTGAGTGCAATCGCTTCCAATACCGCGGTTTGCAGCCAGAATGTGCCGATACGGTTGGCGATAAAACCGGGGGTGTCTTTACAGGTGACACAACCTTTGCCCAACTGAATATCGGCAAAAGTACTCACCGCTTCAAGAAGTTGCTGATCCAGTTCCGGGGGGGCAACCAGTTCTAAAAGACGCATGTAACGCGGCGGATTGAAAAAATGAGTGATCATAAAACGACGTTTGAAGCGGTCGCTTTGTCCCTGGGTCAATATACTCAGCGGCAGGGTGGAGGTATTGGAGGAAATCAGGGTATCCGGGCGGCAGACTTCAGTCAGTTGTTGATACAGTTTTTGTTTGATAGTGGGGTTTTCGATGACGGCTTCAATAACCCAATCGGCCTGCGTCAGTCTTGTCAAATCATCTTCTATGTTGCCGGGAGTGATCAGCCGGGCATTTTTTGCCAGCATAAAAGGGGCGGGTTCGGTTTTCAACATTTTGCTGATAGCGCCTTCGGCAATGGCATTGCGGTTGTTACTGTTTTTGTCCACAATATCCAGCAAATCAACCGGAATGCCGGCATTGGCAATATGTGCGGCAATGCTGCTGCCCATCACCCCGGCGCCGATGACGGCCACTTTTTTGATAATCATGATATGGCCTCCAGAATGGTGGCAATACCCTGGCCGCCGCCAATGCATTGTGTTGCCAGAGCGAATCGTTGGTTTTCACGTTTTAACAGGCTTGCAGCCTTGCCGGTTATTCGGGCACCGGTTGCACCCAGAGGATGTCCAAGAGCGATGGCGCCGCCATCGATATTCAGTTTTTCCGCAGGGATGGGTAATTCTTGCAGTACCGCCAGACTTTGTGCGGAAAATGCCTCATTTAATTCGACTATATCTATATCGGCCAGTGATAAACCGGCGCGTTGCAGCGCTTTTTGAGTGGCGCCTACAGGGCCAATCCCCATGATTTCCGGTAGACAGGCGGAAACGGCTATGGATTTGATAGTGGCCAGTTTATCGAGTTTGTGTTGATCGGCGTAGGCTTCGCTGCAAACCAGTACAGCGGCCGCCCCATCAGTCAAAGGTGAAGATGTGGCGGCTGTAACGCTACCGCCTTCCAGAAAAGCGGGATTAAGTTCAGCCATTGCTGCCGCTGTGGATTCAGGACGCAGGCAACCATCCTGGTCAATATGTTCTCCGGTATGGCTGATAATGGGAATGATCTCATCGACGAACAAGGCTTGTTGTTGCGCTGCGAATGCTTTTTGCTGGCTGGTCAGGGCAAATGTTTCCTGATCGGTACGGGATATCCGATATTTTAGCGCCAGGTTTTCCGCGGTTTCACCCATGCTGATATAAGCCTGAGGGTAACGCTGGTATAACTCTGGGTTGGGTAACATGTTAAATCCGCCCATCGGTATGCGGCTCATGGATTCGATACCGGCGCAGATAAACGCATCTCCGGCGTTCATCTGGATGGCTCCGGCAGCGATGTGTATGGCCTGCATTGACGAGCCACAAAAACGGTTGACGGTAACACCGGCAACGGTAACCGGCAGTTCTGCCAGGTGTACTGCCAAACGGGCCAGATTGAGTCCTTGTTCACCTTCCGGAAAGGCGCAACCCAGAATCAGATCTTCAATATCATTTGCATTAATATTGCTTTTAGCCACCAGCGCTTTCACTACTTGAGCCACAAGGTCATCCGCCCTGACACCTGCCAGAGCGCCTTTGTGTGCCGGGGTAAACGGTGATCTTGCATAAGCTGCGATAACGACATTTTTCATGATGCTGTCTCCGGTGTGGGTAAATGATGTAAGTGTTTTTCTGTATCATTCAGGCAATCTTGTTGCTGAGTTAGGAATCCATCAATAACTGTCCAAGTATTGTCGATGTTTTCCATCAATATGCCGTGGCGATCGGCCTTTATCATATGTAAATATTTATGTTTGGCGCCGAGTTTATGAAATACAGTTTCTGCGCTTTGTGGTGATACCACCGGGTCTTGATCTGCATACAGAAACAGCGATGGCGTTTCAATGTCAGGTAGCAACGCTTCTATGTGCTGGATCAGGCGTCGCAGTTCGTATAAAGCTCTGATGGGTGTGTTGTGGTAATTGATTTCAGGGTGTTCGGGAGTATTTTCGATAAAGGGTTTGACGCCTTCGAGCGATGATACCCACCGAACTAAGGCATTGGTGTTGTGTAATAACGGTACCAGCATAAATGAAGCGCTGACAAACTTGATCGGTACCGACACGGCAATTAACCCCGTGATTTCGCCCGGGTTTTCCGCAGCCAGTTTGAGCCCCAGCGCGCCGCCGGTCGAGAAACCGATGACGAATGATTTGGGACAATGTATTTTAAGAATGTCGAATCCTCTTTGAACACTCTGAAACCACTGTTCATAACTCAGGTCGCGCAAGGCATAAGGTGAAGTTCCGTGGCCTTTGATTCTTATACCCAGTACCGTAAATCCCTGTTTCGCAAGATAATGTCCGTAATCCCGTAATTCTGCAGGACTGGCCAGCAGGCCGTGGATCAATAAGATACCGAAGCCGTTCGGATTTTTAGGCTGAATTAAAAAGGGTGAAGGGTCAGCAATTGCGGTTTCCTGCTGTTTAATGGCGCCATTATGTTCACTGTTGTAGCTTTGCTGCTCAAAAGCGAGTCCCATCTGCTCATCTTCAAAATGCCAGGCTGCCAATTGGTAGGGGGTGATTTTATGATAGGCAAGATTTGCTTCCTGCAAGGTGTCGCGAATAGTGCGTAGGGGAGCGGCTTCGTTATTATAGACTGCAATTGGATTTTCCAGGCGGATGCGGTCAAAAGTATTATCTTCACACAACTTGGCTAAAAAATGGTAGCACTCGTCCTGTTCGGTGAGCAACTTCGCTTCCTTGGCGATGCAAATAAAATGATCGAAACGGGCGTTGTTGCCATGGATCAAATCGCCGTAATCATCAGGATTTAACAGGCTGCTGTGTAAATGTATATCGGTGTTTTTTTGCAGTTTTTTAATGCTAATGTAAAGCACCGTGTAAAACCGGCTTTTTTCGATATGTTGTCGTTTGTCGCCGATGAGACTCATGATTAGCGTGGAGGCCAGATGACTGAGATTTACCGTGAGATTAGCGTATATTTTCTCCATGTATTGATCGCGTGTGCAATGTGCGTTTTTGATGAAGTAATGAGCCAGCAAGCGTTCCTTCCAGTTTCTGGGGGAGGTATTTAGCTGAAAAATATCGTCAAGATCATGAATATCCGGAGCGACTTTATTCATCACATAATGCGTTCGCCAATCCCAGACACAACAAGGGTTGATAGGTGTACCCATGCGGATATCCATGTCAGTGTCTTTGAGTATAATGTTGCTTTCGATTAATAATTCTTCTGACTGCCGCAGGTTCAAGCCGTCTGAAAACATCTCCACGCTTTTGAACAAAAGATTTTCCGAAGTGCGAATCGGATAAAAGGTAATATTGGCCGGTACAATTAATGTTGGTTTGAGCGCCTCAGACATCAGCTCATCCAGACTGTCAATTTTCAGGAGTTCCTGCCAGTGTTGCAGCAGGTCATTGCGTTTTTCTTTGAATGCATAGCGGATTGCCTGTTTTAAGGCTTCCACCCCTTGTCCCAGGACTGCGGGACCGGTATGTTGTTTACGCCGGTTACCGGTAATGCGTGAATAGATGCTGTAACGGCCTTTTTTATCGATAACGCGACGATCCTTGACCATACCGCCTTCCGGAAAGATGATGACCTTATGACCACGCAATATTTGTCCTGCCAGCATTGCGAACAAACGGGGGTGGTCGTGAGGGAAGACGCCAACATGTTTTAAGTAATCTGACAGTACATTATCTTCTTTGAAAAATTCACTGGAGGCAATTGCACAACTGTAAGCGCCGGTTTTCTCGAAAATCAGAAATTGGGGAATGAACGTTTCGAAGCGGGAGAAATGGTTGAACAGAAAAATGTCACCTTGCAGTACTTGTGTGTCAGCGTAGAGTTCAATTTTGACACTGAGGAGGTTTTTAACGGCGCTGAACAGTTTTACCGAACGGTGATATAATACGCTGTCAATATCGGGCCAGTCTTCCGGATAAGTCGTTTGTTTCATGGTGGCCTTTTTCTCCAGTTGTACGGCTAATCCCCGGGATTAGCGAAACTTTGTTATTAGGACCCGTTAATATGTCGATAATTCATCGATTCCTTTACAGAAATATTTTTAAGTATAGGTGATTATTCAGTGTATACAACCTACTTTAAAAACTCGATGAATAATTACGAGTATTGATGAATGGCGATTAATCTTTGCGGATTTTTTTCGCGGAGGACAAGAGCGGAACCATGTATTGATAGGTAAGCTGCTGGTTTGGCCAGTGAGGCTTTATTTGGGCGATGGCTAATTTTCATCTTGATAAATTCTAAAGCAATTTTTCCCTGCCATTTTTGCTCTATATAATGC
>CAYYSO010000132.1:0-6426 GCA_964474415.1 uncultured Methylomarinum sp.
ATCTGTTGCCTGCGCCGCACCAAGGACTGGATGCGCACCGGCTTTGGCTCAGCCGAGCCTCCGCAACGTGAACTGCCGGCGACCCGCGCGCCCTGGCGCAAACTGCGAAGCGGGCTGGCCGCATCGGTGATGGCCCTGGCTATCGGTATCGGCGGCGGACTGCTGGGCTATGTGTGCGCGGAACGTAGTGCCACGACCATGGCCCAATCCGCTGATCCCAACCGGATCGTGCTGCATATCGGTGATTCAGACCCGCAACACTTCGGGATTTTGCTCGACTACACGGAAAAATTTCTGCAGGAACACCGCGACAAGGGCGTGCAGGTCGAGGTTGTTGCAAACGCCGGTGGACTCGATCTGCTGCGCGTTGATGCGTCCCCTTACGAGGAACGGGTGAAAGCACTGAACGAAAAATACGACAATGTTCAGTTCATCGCCTGTATGAATGCCATTCGCAACCTCAAGAAGGCCGGCATCGATGCTACGCTGATCGACGATGTGCACACCGGCGAGACGGCGGTCGATCATATCGTCAAGCGTTTACGCGAGGGCTGGACCTACCGGAAAGTTGAATCGCTTACCGACATATAGTTTATGTAGTGACTCCACCATTGCCCGGGGAAACCCGGGGACATTGCCCCGCTCAAGCGGGGTTTTTATTTTCCGATACAGAACCCGGAAGTACAAACCAACCTATTGTATTTATTAATATATTTGTCGGCCCCGGGCTCGAAAAGGAACAAATTTGGGCACGATTAACGTTCAATGTGCCGAAGTTCTGGCGTACTGATAGGAAATATATTGTCCCAATGGATGAAAGAATCCACAGAGACCATCCTCGGATCCCTGTACCGCATTTCTAGGAAACAGGGCGGTCTCTAGTACAAATGCGTGACCAATGACGCAATATTAGAATAAATACGCGCATCCTTATCTCGAATACGTTTCGTGATCTCCTCATTGAGGGAAATAACATTGTCGGTGTTCTCACCTGATTTATCGATCAACTTAATCGAATGTTCTTTGATTGAACAGGGACCAAACTGTAATTCCAACTGCCTTTTGTCTCTATCAATCATTATCCTAATCCTCACCTGGGATAAGATTTTTCTCTTGTAGCCCTTTGACTACAATTGCCTCAAGTGTTGGTAATGCTTCTAACGACTTATCAACCTTAGGCTGTGCGTCCTTGGGCAGAACAACCCTCAACCTACCATCTTTTTTCCGAGAATCTGGCCTAACGCGAAATATAGCTAAATATCGTGACGGTGCAACTCCCTCAAAAGGGATAATTCTAACTTTTGAAGTATCGCTCTCAGTTTCAGTTATTGCGTCATCATGGAGTTTTGTTGCTAAGCTTTTCCTATATGGCTCGATATAATAAACCTCTCTTATCCCCGTGGCTATTATATGTCGCGCACATGAGTGGCATGGGTATGTAGTACAAAATAACTTCCCTCCTTTGATTTTGCCTCCATATCCTAGCTGCCCCGCCTGAATTATTGCATGCATTTCAGCATGAACGGAACGAGAGAACTCAATAAGATTTTTTAGCTTAGAATTCTTTAATATAGCTTGCACTGTCGCTGATTTTTTGCTGGGCTCAACAATCTTACTCCCGACTAATTCATCGGCTAGTATATTTGCGATAAACGTTTTTTCTGCGTCGTTGAAACACATCCCACCGTTTTTGTTCCAGCAACGCTCATCCTTTTCTGCTCCCGGATCGCCAATCAGGTCTGTCATGTAAAGGCCTCCATCGGATTTGGGCACATCATTCCACCCCACGGCCAATACAGAACCAGTTTTATCGGTTACTGCCGCGCCGACTTGGCGCGATAAGCAAGCTGAATTCCCTGCCGCTGAAGCAGCCATATACATAGCCGTTTCTGCGTGTGTTGGCGTTACAATTTTTGTACCTAATATCAAGTTCAGAAATCTAGAAACTTTTGCGTTAACCTGAGAATCAGTATCCTTATCTATCCTTAAGAAAAAATCCGCATCTGGAAAAGTCTTTCGCACGGTCTGGCCATAATCCAATTCCTCACCAGAATCTTGATCAATCAACTCATAGATCTGCGCAGTTGACATACCTTTCTTATCCAATGTCCTCTCTCTTGCTTCCAGCGGAGAAAAAACACCTATAAAGTTAAGCATTTCACGATAGACTAATCTCAGTATATCTAGTTCTTCTTGGTTTTTTATTGAGTCAATGATGTGGCAAACTCTGCGCGTTTCATATTTCTTGTTCCCACTGCGTTCTTTCTGCTCTTGCCGGTCCTTAACTATCCGACTAATTGCCAGCTCTGCTAACACACTGGGACCAAATTTTTCCCTAAGCTCATCTCCTTTAGTAATCAGATATTTGATCCTTCCAAATTCATCTGCACCCGGATATGCACCAAAGTGCTCCTCAATGAATGAACTTAACGTAAAAATTTTGCACTCTGAATAATCAAAATCGCTCTCCAATGTTTCTTTGAGAGATTCCGCTACTCGGTGTAATGGCGAACCAACCGGTCCGCACAGTGCTATGACTAATTCACTTGTGTGCGTTGACCGCACATGTTCATGTGCATTAAATAAATCTCCTTCTACTGGGACTACACCAAGAGCTTTCTCTGCTTCTTTTGCCAATTTGATTCCCCTTAATTCAAATTACCCAGCAAATTTTTTCTACCTCTACGATAAAACGTTTTGGTAATACTAGCCTATCAGATTAGTTGTAACTCGTTCTTTTAAAATCACATCCAGCAACAACCGAGCAAACTCCTTCGACACCGTTTCATTTTGCAGTAACTGGCTAGCCAAACCACTGTGCGTTTGCAAACTCTCCATGACAGCGTCCTGCACTGCTCCAGGGTAGTCCCCGATCATCACCTGATCCGGCGTATTGTTTTCCAGTTGCTGGACCACCTGCGGGTTCTCCAGCACCTTGTCCTTGATCGTATTCATGTAGTTCAGGCGGTCGTTATCCGTGAGGTCTTCGCTGGCAAAAAGCTCATTGAGCCGCTCGATGATACGGGACAATGCCTCTTTTTGCGGATCTCGTGCCGCCGCTGACCCGAGCCCGTCCGCCCCTTTCAAACCGTGGTCTTCATCCGCCATGTCCCGCAGGTTCAGCTGATGCTCCGCGATCTTTTTCAGGCGGTAGTGAGTCAACTGCAAGCTGGAGATGTCGATTTCTTCATCCAGGCGTTCCTCACGCAGCAGGGGCCGGAGGTGGCGAGCATACACAGACAGTTTCTCCAGTTCCGGGTCGCCATAGTCCACGATCTGCGACATGAACTCGTAGAAACGCACGAACGTGCCGAGGTTCTTTTTGAACAGGTCCAGAGCATCCTTTTCCTCCCCCAGTTGTTTCAGCTTTATGCCGAGGTTCGCTAGTTGCACGGTATCACCGGTCTCTTTGGCTTCGTGTTCTGCCCGGCGGGTCTCCTTGATATCCGCCACCATGGTCTTGTACCGGTCCCGGTAGCGGTCCACGGCGGGGCGGGTGTGGTAACTGAGTTTGTCCTGGGTCTGTTTCGGGTCGAAAAAGGCGTCCGCAAAGGCTTCTACCTCCTTCCAAGTATAGATCCGCTCCGCATCCAGCTTGTCCTGCAGGTCATAGACCAGATTGGGGTCGGAGACATTGGCCAGTTCAGCGGTGCGGTAGTAGGGCTGGAAGGCGGCCAGAATGTCATCGGTCTTGTTGACGAAATCCAGAACAAAGGGATCTTCCTTGCCCGGATAGGTGCGGTTGAGCCGGGATAGAGTCTGCACGCAATCCACGCCATTCAACTTCTTGTCCACGTACATAGCACAGAGCTTTGGTTGGTCGAAGCCGGTCTGGAACTTGTTGGCGACGATCATCACCTGATATTCGTCGGTCTCAAAGGCCTCGCGCAGGTCACGGCCCTTGAGACCGGGATTCATATTGCGCTCGTTGAAGGCTTCCGGGCCGCTTTCCCGGTCCTCCACGTCCCCGGAGAAGGCCACCAGTGCGTGCACATCCTCGTAGCCCTTGTCGGTCACGTACTTGTCCAGCGCCAGCTTGTAGCGCACGGCAGCCTTGCGTGAGTCGGTCACCACCATGGCCTTGGCCTGCCCGTTGAGCAGGTGGCGTACATGCTGCCGGAAATGTTCCACGATTACCGACACCTTCTGCTCGATGTTGTGCGGGTGCAGCTTGACCCAGCGGAAGATGCGGTTAGCAGCCTTGCCCTTGTCCACTTCCTCGTCCGGTGCGCCCTGGGCCTTTTCCAGTTTGAAAGCCATCTGGTAGGTGGTGTAGCGCTTCAGGACATCCAGAATAAAGCCTTCCTCGATGGCCTGCTGCATGGTGTAGACGTGGAACGCCTCGGGGCGGTTGTCATCGCTCACCGGCTGAGTGGGGTCAGGAGGGCGGCCGAACAACTCCAGCGTTTTGGCCTTCGGGGTGGCCGTGAAGGCCAGGTAGCTGATATTAACTGCCTGACTGCGGGCGGCGAGGGTCGCGTCCAGCACGTCCTCGCCGGTGATCTCGGCATCCTCGTCCAGTTGGTCGGCCATCAGCACCTCGCGGACCTTGCGGGCGGTGGAGCCGGTCTGGGAGGAGTGAGCCTCATCGGCGATCACCGCAAAGCGGCGATCCTTCAGGCTGGTCTGCTGCTGGATGGCCTCCAGCACGAAGGGGAATGTCTGGATGGTGACGATGATAATGCGCGTACTGTCGGCCAGTGCCTGCGCCAGCTGGGCGGATTTGCTACCCTCACCATCCTCCCGGGAAATCCGGCAGACCACCCCCTCGGCGTGCTCGAACTGGTAGATGGTCTCCTGTAGCTGGTCGTCCAGCACGGTGCGGTCGGTGATAACGATGACCGAGTCGAACACCCGCTCGTCCCGCAAGTCGTGCAGGGAGGCCAGGCGGTGAGCCGTCCAGGCGATGGAGTTGGACTTGCCCGATCCGGCGCTGTGCTGAATCAGATACTTATGGCCCGGCCCCTCGTCACGGGCGGTGTTTACCAGCCGGTTGACCACGTCCCACTGGTGGAAACGCGGGAAGATCAGGGTCTCCTTGATGTACCGCCTGCCATCGTAGGTTTCCTTTTCCTCCTGCTGGAGGTGGATAAAACGGCCAAGAATATCCAGCCAGGCATCACGAGCGAAGACGTCGCGCCACAGATAGTCGGTGGCGTAGCCGTCCGAGTTTGGCGGGTTACCGGCACCGCCCTCGTAGCCCTTGTTGAAGGGCAGGAAGAAGGTGTCCTTACCCTCCAACCGGGTGGTCATCCAGACTTCATCCTGGCTCACAGCAAAGTGCACCAGGGCGCGCTGTTTGAAAGCCAGCAGGGGTTCCACCTTGCGGGTCTTGGGATCTTTGGGTGGACGGTCACGACGGTACTGACGCTTGGCGTTCTCCACCGACTGCTTGAACTCGGATTTTAGTTCCAGCGTGGCCACGGGTACGCCGTTGACAAACAGCACCAGATCCAGCCGGGGGTTGTAGCCCTCGCGGGCATGGGGTGAGTAGGACACCTCCTGCACCACCCTCAGGCGATTGGCCATAAAGCGGGCTTGTGTCTCGGGGTTGAGGCCGTGGTCGGGTTTGAACTGGCACAACCGTATCCTGGCGCCACGATCCTTGAAGCCGTGGCGCAGCACGTGCAGGGAACCATGCTTGTCCATCTGCTCGGCAGCGCGCTTGAGGATCATCAGATCCGCTTTGTCGTGGTAGAACTTGGTGAGCTTCTTGACCGCTTCGGGTTGGGTTTCGTAGATATAGGTCAGTAGGTCGTCGGGATAAAGAGCCAGCTCGCGGTCATAGCGTTCAGTCTTGCCTTCCAGCCATCTGTTGGCGGTCAGGTCATCGACGATAGCTTGCTGAAAGACGATTTCCCTGGCCTTGTCCACGGTTCCCCCTAGGCGCTGACCGCTGTGGCGGTTTCTTCGGGTTCGGTGTCGGGTTTCTGCCAGCCGCGCACATCGATCTTGCCGGTAACGGCGGCGGAGATGAGAGCGGTGCGGCGTTCGTTCTGCAACTTAATAGCCTCTGAGCATTTTGCTATGGTATTGTCGATTACTGCACATTCACGGGCAATGTAATCAACAATCTCATCCTGCTCTTCGACAGTCGGCAAGGCGATAATCATTTGCCGTAGATGTGATGGACCAAAATGACCAATTGTCGCCCCGGCAATCAAGAGATCTATCTGAGTGGTAAATAGTCCCGACACTACCAACTGTTTAATATACTGTTGCCGAATATCCGACGTGCCTGGCTTAAGTCGTATAAGGCCAGTATAAGGGATCGCTCCGACGGCTTCTTCGCCCACCTCGGATACGATTCCAGTCGTGGCGCTCGCACTGATAACGAGGTCGCCCTTCTCTAACCTGAAATGATTCCACCGCTTTGCGACTTTCCCCGGTTCAAGGAAATTGCATCCTTCCAGTTCGATAAAACCC
>CAYYSO010000133.1:0-6399 GCA_964474415.1 uncultured Methylomarinum sp.
TTCATGCCGCTGTTTCAAGGGTTGATTATGGGAATGCCTCTTTTGTGTGATGTATTTTTTGAGCTGTTAAATCCGACAGTCTCCTAGCGGAAAAATAATTAGTAAATCGGATAGAAGATAGCAAGGAGTGACTTGCTGTGCCTACACCTAAATCCAGACTTTCATAAATTAACAACCCTTCTGCTCTTTTCATTAAGAGCTAAATTATTCTCTGAAAAACGAACGTTTTGGAGAATGGTCATTTCAGACAGGGTGAACATTGTTAATGCAATATGTATTGACAATGTGTATACTAGCAATGTAAGTGCATTGTATACACAAAATGAGGTGCCATATGATTTTGTCAGAAACACAAGAAGCGCAAGCAAAAAACAGAGATGTAACGTTGAATATCCGTGCGCGAAGAGCACAGCGGGACTTGATTGACGAGGCCGCCGCCCTATTGGGCACAAGCCGCAGTGATTTTATGTTGTCAGCAGCTTGCCGGTCTGCGGAGGAAGTTTTTTTGGAAAAGCGCGTTTTTGCCTTAAACGCGGAAGAATTCAAGCGTTTCGAGGAAATGCTGGATACCTCACCGTCTGAAAATCCGGGATTAAAAGCGTTGCTGAAAGTTAAAACACCATGGTGAATAAAGACAAAGCGGAACCGGCAAAACAAATTACAAAACCGGAACGATTACATGTGAATCATGTAATATCGGAATTTGAATCCGGGAATGAGACTTTGGATCATTGGCTCCGCCATAAAGCATGGCCGAATGACCGGGCGGATGCTTCCAGAACCTATGTCGTTTGTGAAGACTCTCATGTTGTGGCGTATTATTGCTTGTCAACGGGGTCTATAGACCGTTCTGAGGCCACGGGAAAGTTACGCCGGAATATGCCGGCCCCTATTCCCGTTATGATCCTTGGACGTTTAGCGGTCGATCTGGCGTGGCAACATCGTGGTATTGGTGCCGCCTTGTTGCAGGATGCGCTTTTTAGAACAATACAGGTCTCCGAGATTGCTGGCGTGAAAGCGTTGCTCGTTCATGCCATATCCGATGAAGCGATAGCCTTCTATAAAAGATGGGGCTTTGCTCCCTCCCCTTTAAATCCACGAACTTTATTTTTATCAATCAAACAAGCCCAAGCGCGCCACGATTTTTCGCAAAAGCTGAAATGGGATCCGTCCGATTTCAGCAGCGAAAAATAACGTAGCGATTAATGCCTTCGGCGGCCCCGATTCGTCCTGCGTACGTGCCACTACGCCACATCCTCGTATACTCGATGCAGGCTCCGTAGCACTTCCACAAATGACTTGACGCCCCTATCGGGAAGCCTTGTATTTCTCCTCCGCAAGCTACGGAAAAACACCCGGCCCTGGGGCTATCGGGGACTAAAAATATTCACTTCGCTGAAGCTCCGTTTCCATGATTTTCAGCGAATGGATGTTATACAGATTTGTATGGATGACTTTACGCGTTCTGAAAAATCAATATCCTACACCCGCTAATTGATTACCGAGCGAGTTACAAATAATCATTTAATTAATGATCCAAAGTTAGCAGGGAGGGTGCAGTAAAGATGAGTTGAGACAATAGGCCGGACATGGACGACATAGAATAGATGCCAGCAATTTACCATTCTGGTGCATACAATTTAACGATTGGTGCAGATTTCACTTTATTTTCCGCTCCATTACATTCATAGCAATTGCGATTTCTCCTGTCTATTGTTGTTTATTATTTTAATTCAGTGACTTATTAATTTTGGTACTTTAATTGCTTATTTTTAATAACCATAATAAATTAACAGAATAAACGGTGATGCAAAGCATTCTTTTGCTATCTAACGCCCAACACCGGTCGTTATTGGAAAAAGCGATTGATCGGGAAAATTGTTCAATTATCGCGGTGCTTGAAAACAGTGCAAACCTTGCAGCTGATTTGCAAAAATATGTGACCGACCAAGTGATAGATATGTTGGTAATGGATCTTGAAAAGAGTGGGGAAACGGTACTGGAAGCAATTAGACAACTGATGGAGCATACCCCGCTACCGGTAGTGATGTTTGTCCGGCAGGGTGATCGGCAAAGTGCGGCAGAGGCTACGGCCGCTGGAGCCAGCGCTTATGTAGTTAACGGTTTGGATGAAAATCGGGTCGGCCCTATTCTGGCAGCTGCTATTATTCGTTTCCAAAAAATGCAGACGCTTCGCGAGAAGCTGATACAAACAAAGATCAGCTTACAAGATCGCAAGGTCATCGAACGCGCTAAAGGTCTGCTGATGAAGCAACATGGCTGTAACGAAAACGAAGCCTATATTGCGCTACGTAAACAGGCTATGGAACGTAATAAACGTATCGTAGAAGTAGCGCAAGGCATTATCGACTGTATTACGCTATTAGCCCGGTAAATCAATGCATTAACAAAGAATAACAAGAAGGAGACCGTCAAGACAGTTTTAAGGTAAAGACAAACAATGCAATAACAAACAAGCAATGAGGCTTGGACGTGTTGTTGCAGCGATGCAACCCGCATCGTAACAGTTAAGCCGGCCAATGGTGGCCAGCTTCGGACAACGGCGTCCATAAACCCTGCACATGACTGTGCCGGTGTTTATGGGCGTTTTTTTTTGCAATTTTGGAATGTGGAGTAAAACATGACACCGATTTTAAAAACAGATAATCAATCTTCAATATCAAAAAAGTACAGGAGCGTTTTAAGAAAAGGTATCTTGGCCCTGTCAGCGTGTGCACTTCTGAACAGTGGTTTATTGGCACAACCTGCAAGCGCTGCGGTTGGTGAACCCGAGAAAGAAGATCTGAAGTTTGGTTTTATCAAACTGACCGACATGGCGCCACTGGCGATAGCCTATGAAAAGGGATTTTTTGAGGATGAGGGTTTATATGTCAGCCTTGAAGCCCAGGCTAACTGGAAGGTGTTGCTCGATGGCGTGATCGATGGTCGTCTGGATGGCGCTCACATGCTGGCTGGTCAGCCACTGGCAGCCACTATCGGTTATGGCACCAAGGCGCATATCATCACGCCTTTCAGTATGGATCTGAATGGTAATGGTATCACGGTTTCCAATGAAATCTGGAAACAAATGAAACCCAATATCCCGAAACTGGCAGACGGAAGACCCAAACACCCCATCGGCGCACAATACCTGAAACCGGTCGTGGATAAATACAAGGCCGAAGGTAAGCCGTTTAAGATGGGAATGGTGTTTCCGGTCTCCACTCATAACTATGAACTGCGCTACTGGCTGGCGGCGGGAGGCTTGAACCCTGGGTATTACGCACCGGAAAAAGGCGATACCTCCGGTACGTTGAAAGCCGATGTGTTGCTATCCGTGACACCTCCACCACAGATGCCATCAACCCTGGAAGCAGGTACAATTTATGGATATTGTGTCGGTGAGCCGTGGAATCAGCAGGCGGTGTTCAAAGGCATTGGCGTTCCGGTCATTACAGACTATGAAATTTGGAAGGACAATCCGGAAAAAGTATTCGGGATGAATAAGGAATTTACCGATAAATATCCCAATACCACGATTCACATTGTCAAGGCGCTGCTGCGCGCTGCCAAATGGCTGGACGAGAATAACGATGCCAATCGTCCCGAAGCAGTGAAGATTCTGGCGCAACCAAACTATGTGGGTGCAGATTACGATGTGATCGCCAACTCGATGACGGGCACTTTTGAATACGAAAAGGGCGACAAGCGAAAGCTACCTGATTTCAACGTGTTCTTCCGCTATTACGCGACTTACCCCTATTACTCGGATGCGGTCTGGTATCTCACCCAGATGCGCCGCTGGGGACAGATTGCCGAGTATAAGCCAGACAGTTGGTATATGGATATTGCCAAGAAAGTCTATCGCTCGGATATCTATGAAAAGGCTGCCAAAGAACTCATCGCCGAGGGCAAGATGAAGGTTTCGGAATTCCCGAACTTTGCCAAGGAGACCGGTTATCGCAAACCTCAGACCCAGTTTATTGATGGTATTACCTATGATGGAACCCAGCCTAATAAATATTTGCAACAACTCCCAATTGGTCTGAAAGGTAAGGACAAAATCTAGAATGAAGTTTCGCCCGGCTGCCAGCAAGCCGGGCGAGCACATAAGAGGATTAAATCATGAATCACACTAACACCTTAACACCGAATCGCTTTGATGTTTGTATGAATCAATTGCTTTCAGCCTTCGATCCGAAAAACGGGGCTAAAAAATTGTTTGTACCCATCATCGCCATCCTGGTTTTTCTAATGCTGTGGTCGGCGGGAGCGCGACAGGTACATACCTCCCTGGGCGCGTTTCCAGGACCCACCAAGGTATGGGAACAGGCGATAGCGTTATGGGAAGAACACAAAGTCGAGCAAAAAAAAGCCGCCGCTTTTTATCAACGCCTGCAAAAACGTATTGATAAAGCGATTGCCGCAGGCAAACCCGAGGCAAAAATAGAACGGCTCAGGCAGCGAAAATACACGGGTAATGAGACCTTTATCGACCAGATTGTGACCAGTCTGATCACGGTGAGTACAGGGTTTCTATTAGCTTCGCTGATCGCCATTCCCATAGGGATTGTTATTGGTATGAATAACACGTTGTATTCTGCTTTCAACCCCATTATTCAGCTACTTAAACCGGTTTCCCCTTTGGCCTGGTTACCCTTGGTGACTATGGTGGTATCCGCGGTCTATGTATCTAGTGATCCGCTGTTTTCCAAGTCGTTCTTGACCTCGGCAATCACCGTAACATTGTGCTGTCTGTGGCCTACAATCATTAATACGTCTGTTGGCGTTGCCGGAGTCAACAAGGATTTAATCAATGTTAGTCGTGTATTACGACTGGGTTGGTTGACCAAGACCCTTAAAATCGTCTTGCCGTCGTCGATTCCGATGATGTTTACCGGATTGCGTTTATCTCTCGGTATCGGCTGGATGGTACTCATCGCTGCCGAAATGCTGGCGCAAAACCCTGGTTTGGGCAAATTTGTCTGGGATGAATTCCAAAATGGCAGCTCCAATTCATTGGCACGCATCATGGTTGCTGTGATCGTTATCGGTTTTATCGGTTTTCTGCTCGACCGGGGGATGATGTCACTGCAAAAGATGGCCAGCTGGGACAAGCATGCCATTCTTCGTTAATCCCTGGCATCTTCACAAATAACTGGACAAGACAATGAATAAATATCTTGAAATTGATCATGTAGGGATCACTTTCCCGACTGACAAGGGGGCATTGACTGTATTGGATGGCGTCAACATCAAAGTAGATCAGGGCGAATTTGTTTCCCTGATTGGCCATTCCGGATGCGGAAAATCGACGGTACTCAATATTATTGCAGGGCTGTTACAGGCTACTCAAGGTGGCGTCGTTCTGGAAGGAAAGGAGGTCGATGAGCCTGGGCCGGATCGCGCCGTAGTTTTTCAGAATCACTCTCTGATGCCCTGGCTTTCTGTCTATGACAATGTGCGTCTGGCAGTGAACCAGGTGTTTAAACAGACAAAAAGTAAACAGGAACGTCATGAATGGACGCTGCACAATCTGGAGCTGGTGCATATGAGTCATGCTCTGGATCGTAAACCGGATGAAATTTCCGGCGGTATGAAACAGCGGGTCGGCATTGCCCGTGCTCTGGCTATGGAACCCAAGGTTTTGCTGATGGACGAACCGTTTGGCGCTCTCGATTCATTGACCCGCACTCACATGCAGGACAGTCTGATGGAAATCCAGTCGAGCCTGAACAATACCGTGATCATGATTACCCATGATGTAGATGAGGCCGTGTTGCTCTCCGACCACATTGTCATGATGACCAACGGACCTTCGGCTAAAGTGGGAGAAATCCTCTCTATTGACCTGCCACGGCCAAGGGATCGTCTGGCTTTGGCTGAAAATTCCACTTACAACCATTACCGGGCGGAGGTGGTACGCTTTCTTCATGAGCGTCACTTACAAAAAACGCCGGATCATGGCAAACCTGAGCAAGAAGCCAAAGAGGATGAAGAAACAGAGGCTGCCAACCCAGCTGAATGTACATTACGCTTGGTCAGTTAGAGTGATGGTAGTTTTTTAACTTGAAGACGTCGTAGTGATAAGCGTCACTATGTCATTGCTCTTTTTAATCAATGGAACAAAAATTCTTATGAATACATTAAAACTAAAAATCAAAAACTTATTGGTTATAACCATCGCCTCTTCCATCACTGTTCCGTCACTGACAGTCGCGGCACAAAAATCTGATTCAGGCTTTAATAGCGCAATTAAAAGTGCATTACGTTTTGGCCAGGAGAATGCAAATACCTATGGACAAATCAAATTTAACCTGCGTTATCGCTATGAATATGCCGACACTGATAACACCACACCCAAACCGGCAAATGCCAATACTTTTCGTTTACGCCTGG
>CAYYSO010000134.1:0-6340 GCA_964474415.1 uncultured Methylomarinum sp.
TTGGTGAAATCGGCGGACCTCAAGAAGTGGATGCCGGCATCTTTGCCAAAGAAAATATGAGCAAACCGGTGGTGGCCTACATTGCCGGTTTGACAGCGCCTAAAGGGCGCCGCATGGGACATGCCGGAGCGATTATTTCCTCTTCAGGTGAGTCAGCTGCCGAGAAAGTTGAACTTTTGCAGGATCTTGGAGTTACTATTGCTCCTACACCTTCGGCAATGGGTGAAACGGTCGCAAAAGTATTAGCAAAATTATAACGATTAGTTGTAACTATTCAGCGTATATATGTATTTAATATCAGTCACTTACTCCAGAAGACGCCGTGAATACATCCATGTAGGCTTGAATGTGACTCCATGTCACATACACTTCTTTCGCAAGCAACTGATATTAAATACTTTTCGTTCAATTAATTACGCTGAGTAGTACATTATTTAATTATTGTTTATTTGCTTGCAGTTAATATTTTTTCAAATAGTGAAAAACCTGGGGCAGGGTTATAATAAATAGACCTGTATTGGGAGTCTCAGAAGACTCTTGCAAATACAGTATTTTGGGATTTAACCTGTAATTTATCAGGGCCGTTAACACATGAAAATACTCAATTTATATTTTAAAAATATCAATTCATTGGAAGGGGAGAGCAGAATACCTTTTGATAAGGCGCCCATTTCTGATGCCGGTGTTTTTGCAATAACAGGCCCTAACGGTTCAGGTAAATCTACAATTCTTGATGCTATTACTCTAGGCTTGTATGGCGAGACTTATCGCTTCGATAAACCAGCTGAACATGTGATGACCAAGCAAACTACGGAAAGTTTTGCTCAGGTTGAATTTGCTTTGGGCGAAGAAAAGTATCGTTCCATCTGGCAAGTGAAACGTTCCGGTAGCAATGCTCAGGGAGAATTACTGGCGCCGGAAATGACATTGACGCGTCTTAATGGTGAAGAGCAGGTGTTGGAACAAAGTGCGATACAGGTTCGTAACCGGATAGCTGAATTGATTGGAATGGATTTTCATAAATTCACTAAGTCCATGGTGCTGGCTCAAGGTGATTTTGCCGCCTTTTTGAATGCGCTGGATAGTGAGCGCATGGATATTCTGGAAAAAATCACTGGCGGCGATATTTATCAGGAATACAGACAACAGGCTGAGCAGAAGTATGAGCAGGTGCAAACCCGGTTGACACAGATTAAACAGGATCTGGAAACGACGCCGGTTATGGATGATGCAGCTGTGGAGGCCGGGCAATACGATCTGCAGGATTTTACAGAACAATTAGCCGAATTTAAAGCGAAACAGATTGAACTGGAAAAGCACCTGGACTGGGTTAGAAATATAGATGCCTTGAATAGTCAGATAGCAGCGTTGCAAAATAAGCAGCAGGTAGTCAGTAATGCGCGGGATGAGCACCAACAAATACTGAATCGTATTGCTGAAGTTAAAACTGCATTGGAATTTAAGGATGAAGTCAGTTTACTGAATAATAAAACCGGGCAATTAGAACAGAGTGAACAAACACTGGAGAATTATCGAAAAGAAATAGAGTTGCTGCAACAGCAGCTTGATAGCATGGCTGTGGAAAAAAATGTCATTGTTAGTGACAAATCTGTGAGCGAACAAAAGCAAACTGTTGATCAGTTGAAGTTGAAACTGGTGGAACTGAAGCAGGAATTACCTCAGGAAAACACTTTATTGCAATCGATTTCGCAACAATTGTCAGAGAAGAAATCGGCTTTGTCTGCTGTTGAAACCTGGCTGCGGGAAAATGAACAGGATCGAATTTTGCTTGATAATTTTCCGGAAACCGGAAAATTGAAAAGTTTGCGGACAGAACTGGCGGACTTGAAGAATAAACAGAAGTCTCATGCGAAATGGAATAAAAAAACCACCTCGGCATTAAAAAAGAATAAAGCGTTAATTAAAAAGAAAAGCAAAGCCATCAAGATTTTGCAGAAAAAACTGGCGGCTGATCAGCAAGCGATTAAAGACAGGACTGAGGGTAAATCTTTTGAAGAATTGGAAGAACTGAAAATCGAACAACAGGAGCGGGTTAACGATTTTCGGGAGCTGTATGAGCTAGCCAAAGTGAATGCAGGGGTTAGTAAAAAGGGTATTTTCGGTTTTTTTATTGGCCATAACGGCAATAAAATTGAACAGGAAGAACATATCCTTGTTGACAAGTTGAACACTGTGCAACTGGAAATTGTCAAGGAGGAAAATATCAGAAAAATGCTGGAGAAGGCTGTTGCCAATGAAGTGCTACTAAGAAAAATGCAGGTTGATCGCGATAAGCTGGAAGATGGAAAACCTTGTCCGTTATGTGGCGCGTTAAAACATCCCTATGTGGTCAAGCCACCGGTTATTTCCGACTCGAAAAAAGCGTTAGCAGATCAACGCGGTAAAGTTCAGGCGCTGAAATCTCGTGCAGACAGTATCAGGTTGCAGATTAAAGTGCTGCAAAAACAGGAACAACAGGATGCTGATAAAGATAATCGATTGCAACTGGTGCGCTCACAATGGCGGTCATTGTGTAATCGCTTGAATACGGCCAGTTCAAGGCTGGATATTGATAATCTGTCACTGATGAAGAAGCTGTTTAAGGCAGAAAGGCAAGAGTTAAATGATATCGATAAGTTGGTCAAGAAATGTACTAAGTTGCACCTTGGTATTGAGAGAATGGCAGCAGATATAAGCGAAAATGAATCTGCGCTGGAGAGACTGAAAGTTGAAAATGAACAGCTCGATGCCGAATGGGATAATCGACCTCGTGAGTTGGTGGAGTTGGAAAAATCCTATGAACAATGTAAAGCCGATGAAAAAGCCCTTGCAGCTCAGGTGGAAAAACAGTTGGCCGAACTGGGGGAATCAATGCCGGCCAAAGGTCAGGAGGATGACTTATTTGATCGCTTGAACAGGCGCAGGCAAGAATACCAGACTCGTTTGATGCGGCAAAAAGTACTGCGCGAAGAAATTGAGTCTTTGCAGGAAAAAGTGGAAATTTGTCAGGAAGATGTAGATGAGCTCAATCAGAAGCTGCAGGAGCAGTCTGCTTTGCTGCAAACCGAAGAAGTGGTCGGGTTGCATTTGGCCTTAATTGAAAAACAAAAAATGATTGCCGACAAGGAGCAGTTGTTTGTTCAGCAGCAGAATGAGCTGAGTGAGTTGCAGCAGGATTTAAAAAGCAAACTGATAGATACCCGGTTTAATAACCTTGATGATCTGAATGGCGCATTTCAGCTTATTGAGCAGCGGGCAGACGTAGAACGACAGTTGCTGGATGAAAATCAGAAGCTTGAGAACATTGTCAGTGATATTGAATTGTTGGAAACTCAGCTTGAAAAAGACCAGGCGGTTGCCTTAACAAGTTTAAATGAGCAGGAAATTCTGGGCGAGAAGCAACAGCTTAAAGAAAAACTGGATATTGCTGAACAGGAAGTCAGGTCTCTGGAAAATAAACTCAGCAAACAGAAGTTTATGCGGGAAAAGGTGGATGGACTGCAACAGCAGTTACAGGAGCAACAAATCCTGCTGAAAGAGTGTGAAGGCGATATCCAATTGATAAACGATGAGAATGCTGTGCCATTCCGACGTAAAGTTCAACAGGAGATGATTGATAGATTGTTGTCTAAAGCCAATCAAGTGTTAGAAAAAATCAGTGGCCGTTATTATGTACGCAATGTACCTAGCGAACATGGTTTTGCTTTGGAAATTGAAGATACACAACAAAACAACAGTCGGCGGTTGCCGAAAACATTATCCGGCGGTGAAGGTTTTGTTGTGAGTCTGGCGTTAGCTTTGGCTTTAGCGGAAAGCGCCAAAAATGGACATGCTATTGATTCACTGTTTCTGGACGAGGGTTTTGGTAATCTGGATGCAGAATCACTCTATCTGGTCATGACCACTCTGGAAAGCCTGAAAACACACGGAAAAATAGTCGGTATCATTTCCCATGTGGAAGGAGTCAAAAAGCGGGTTAAAACCCGGATTGAGATGATTAAGAAACCGAATGGGTTGAGCGCTTTAAAAATGGCTTCTTGAACAGGTATTCCAAGAGTAATGTCGTTGCTGGTTTATTTGAAGTTTAATCAAATAAATACCATCCATGACTTCCAGCGACGGCTCCTGCTATTGTGATTAAACTAAGTATTAATAGGAGCCAGTGTGCTTTATGGATAAAGTTAAATGTTTTTTCAGGGGCTTCCATGGCATGCTTTTTAAATAATCTATGTAATACAAATGGTTCCAATATATAAAGGATTAGTGAAAAAACCATCCAAACCAGTGTCATTGCTGATATCCACCAGAATCTATAATCAAAATACCGGTCCCATGCATTAAGGGAATAAAGCATATAGAAGCCGGTTAAGCCTGTTAATAATGTGGTTGTTTTTGCTTGTAACGCAAATCGGCCTTCTATTTTTTCAAAGGTTTCTATTTGTTCCTCTTTTGATTTCATTTTTTTAATCGCAGGGATAATCACAGTTGTAACCATTGCTACCCCTCCAATCCATATAACCACCACCAGGACATGCACTATTCTTGCTAAAGTTATATGTTCCATAAAAACATTTTTTGTTTGATTTTTATAAAGTTGTCAATGATAGGTGGATAGGTAAAAGGACAGCTTTAATCATATCCGCTTTCAAGAAAATTTCATTATTGATTAATTACCTAGTAAAATAAACTGTTTCCTTAACGGGTTTTGTTAGATTCAATAGTTTAACTAACCGTTTTTCGAAATAAAACCAAGTATTTATGTCGGGTATTATCCTGGAAAGATCAGTCGGGCGCTAGAATCTGTGATCCAGCTGATTTTTCTAGGATTATGGGTGGCAGGGATGTGGTAAATGCAGATTATGCAGGAGCAATCATCTACCCCCCGACCCAGGTGTAATCAATATTTTGAGCCCTGTGCCGTTGTAAAGTCACGGACCCAGGTTAAAGTTTAGTCAGTTTTTTGAGGATGTTAAATTGGAACTCAGCGGCGGAGAGATCATCGTTCAGTGCCTTAAAGATGAAGGCGTAGAGTATATTTTCGGCTACCCGGGTGGTTCGGTGTTGCATTTATATGATGCCATTTTCCACCAGAACGATGTCAAGCATATTTTGGTCAGACATGAACAGGCGGCAGCACATTCTGCTGATGCTTATGCGCGTGCAACCGGCAGACCTGGTGTGGTTCTGGTAACTTCCGGGCCGGGTGCGACTAATGCAGTAACCGGTATTGCAACAGCCTACATGGATTCAATCCCGATGGTGATTATTTCCGGACAGGTGCCGTCTCCTGTGATTGGCAGTGACGCCTTTCAGGAAGTTGATACGGTTGGAATTACCCGCCCGTGTGTAAAGCATAACTTTCTGGTTAAAGATGTCAGCAAACTGGCGGAAACTTTTAAAAAGGCATTTCATGTCGCAACTACAGGAAGGCCCGGGCCGGTATTGATTGATGTACCTAAAGATATTACTGATCCAAACATAAAAGTACCGTATAAATATCCCAAAAAGGTATCTATGCGCTCCTATAATCCGGCTGTAACAGGGCATAAGGGGCAGATTAAGAAAGCAGTTGACATGTTATTGGCTGCCCAGCGACCTATGATTTATTCTGGCGGCGGCGTGATTTTGGGAGAGGCTAGTAAAGAATTGACCGAAATGGTGCGGCTGCTGGATTATCCGATCACCAGTACTTTGATGGGCTTAGGCGCATATCCGGCAACGGATAGACAGTTTGTCGGCATGCTGGGTATGCACGGGACTTATGAAGCCAATATGGCGATGCATGAAAGTGATGTAATACTGGCTGTCGGTGCGCGTTTTGATGACAGAGTGACCGGTAAATTGGCTGAGTTCTGTCCTTATGCCAAAATTATTCATATTGATGTGGATCCGGCTTCTATTTCCAAGACGGTTAAAGTTGATATTCCGATTGTCGGTGAAGTTAAACCGGTTTTGGAGCAGATGATCGGTTTAATTAAAGGTAGCAAGAAACCGGCAAAAGCTGCTCTAGAAGCCTGGTGGAGTCATGTTGAGAACTGGCGTGCGGTTAACTGTCTGGAATATGACCGGGAAAGTAGACTTATCAAGCCACAGTATGTTGTTGAACAACTGTATGAAGTGACCAATGGAGATGCTTATGTGACTTCGGATGTTGGACAGCATCAAATGTTTGCCGCTCAATTCTATCATTTTGATAAACCGCGGCGCTGGATAAACTCCGGTGGCCTGGGGACAATGGGGTTCGGTTTGCCGGCGGCTATCGGCGTCAAGTTGGCGTTTCCTGATGCTGATGTTGCCTGTATTACCGGTGAAGCCAGTATTCAAATGTGCATACAGGAAT